>JACMIU010000167.1 GCA_014380985.1 Armatimonadota bacterium
ATTCTGAAAGAAACCTTCGGCGTGATCGTTTATCAGGATCAGGTTCTCAAGATTGTGCAAGCGATTGGCGGGTTCTCGCTCGGTCAAGCCGATATTTTGCGCCGTGCGATGGGCAAAAAACAGGCGAAGTATATGGAGGAGCAGAAGGTCGCCTATATGAAAGGGGCGATGGAGCGCGGCGTCAAGGAAAAGGTTGCGGAGCAGATTTTCGGCGAAATTGAACCGTTCGCGGGTTACGCTTTTAACGGCGCACACGCCGCGTGCTACGCGATGGTGGCGTACCAAACGGCATACCTGAAGGCAAACTACCCGGCGGAGTATCTCGCCGCACTGATGGGCGCGTACATTGACAACACCGAGAAGGTAGTCAACACGATTGAGGAGTGCGAACGGCTTGGCGTGACGGTGAAGCCCCCGTGCGTGAACGAGTCGGCGGCGGAGTTTAGCGTGGACGATCCGCAGACCATACGCTTCGGGCTAATGGCAATCAAGAACGTCGGCAAAGCCCCGATTGACGCGATTCTAACGGCGCGGGAGAAGGGCGGCAGGTTCGTGTCGCTCGAAGACTTCTGCAACCGCGTTTTCGCCGAAGGGCTAACGTCAAAATCGGTAATCGAGATGCTGATTAAAGCCGGAACGTTCGCGGGAATCACGACGAATCGCCGCGCCCTGCTCGATATTTTGGACGACTGCACGGCGGCGGCGGCACGCGGCGCGAAGGACTCCAAAGCCGGGCTTATCTCCCTGTGGGGCGACGAACCATCGGAAGACAACGCGGCGGTACGCGGCGTTTCCATCAGCGAAACGGCGACGACGGACTTTTCACGCGGGGAACTGCTTGGCTTCGAGAAAGAGTTGCTTGGCATTTATTTGACCGATCACCCGGTCAAACCGTTCGAGATGGAACTCAAGCGCAAGTTCAAAACGATGCGGATTGACGAACTCAAGGAAACGCAACCGAATCAGGACGTAATGGTGGGCGGCATGATTACGGCGGTTCGCACGGTGTTCACGAAGGAAGGCAAGCAGATGCTGATGGTGACGCTTGAAGACACCACAGCGAATATCGGCGTGACCTGCTTCACGAAAATCGCCGCCGAGTTCGGCAAGTGGGTGATTCCGAATGCGATTGTCGCGGTGCGTGGGCGGGCGCAACACCGTGAGCGTATCGGTAAGGGCGCGGCGGCGGAAACCGAGGAAGGCGGTGGGGGCGGCGGAAGCGTCCAGATTGAAGTAATCGCTTCGCGCATTGACCAGATCGTGCCGGACGCGATGGCGGCGGACGCTAAAGCGCGAGAAGTTTACGTGCGCGTGGATTCGTCCTCGCGGACGATTTTGCGGATGGTCGCGGATGCGTTCCGGGGGCAGGAAGGCGGTTCGCCGTTATTCTTCCGAATCGAGACACCGAGCGGCGAATACACGGTACGAACGAAAATGATGGTGTCGCCGGATGAGGTTTTCTTGGACGGGGTACGTAAGATGCTGGGCGGGGGCGGGCGGCGCGTCTGGGTGGAGTGATGGGCAGTGTGAATTGTTGCACACTAACCTGTCGCCGCAAGAGTGAGCGGCGTATAATATGGGTACAGAAGTCCCGTGATGCAATTTTCGTACCTAACACTACCAATGCGGCTTGTTGCTACTTTGTGTATTTTTACCACACTTTCGGCGCAAGCATGGAGCGCGGCAACCGCGAACCCGGTAGGGGGAAGCGCGACTCATTCCGGCACGACACCGGCGAGCAAAGCGGACACGAACGCATCCGTATCGCCGGAGCGTGCCGTGGAAACCGCCGCACGGTTTTTTGATCCGCTTTTGGAAGATGCGAAAACAAACGCGGAGAAAGCGAATATCCTCCATCAGCGCGGCGTTCTGTATCTACGCTCCAACTGCCGCGACCAAGCACTCGCCGACCTAAACCGTGCGGTGCAACTGTTGCCGCAAAACAGCGACGAACGCTCTGACTTGCTGTTTCACCGGGCGTGTGTGTTTTTGCTTCTCCCCACGCCGGATACCGAAGCGGCACTGTCCGATATTAACATCTGCCTATCTCTCTCGCCCAGTGATGTAGAGGCACTGATTGTACGCGGCGAAGCGTATCAACTGAGTGGAAAAACCGCTTTGGCGAACGCCGACTTTGCCCGCGCCGCCCTTCTTGCACCAAAAGGGGATGCCGCGATTCGGGCGATGCTACAGAACGCCCGGAACCGGAAACGTTAAATGCGGCACGTTCTCGCGGCGAGCGGGCTAATACTTTACGCCGCCGTGTCGTGCTACGCACAACGTCCCAAACCACTTCCCTCGCCGGTGTCGCGCATGGTGGCGAACGCCCATCGGCAAACCCGCGTCACGCGCTACTACGACCCAGCGTATGTGAAACTCGCGTATCCGAACGGCGATGTGCCGCCGGATCGCGGGGTTTGTACCGACGTGGTGATTCGCGCTTTGCGGGCAACCGGCAAAGACTTGCAGAAACTGGTGCATGACGATATGAGCGGCGCGTTCGGCGCGTATCCGCGCAAGTGGGGCTTGCGCCGCCCCGATGCCAACATTGACCACCGGCGCGTTCCGAACCTGCAAACGTACTTTCGGCGGCACGGAAAGTCTCGACCCGTGACGAGATCCGACGCCGACTACCAACCCGGCGACATTGTTTCATGGCAACTGCCGAACGGGCGGGATCATATCGGCGTGGCGTCCGACACGCTTGTTGCCGGGACGAGACGCCGCGCTGTGATTCACAATATCGGGCAGGGAACGCGGGAAGAAGATGTGCTGTTCGCGTGGAAGATCACCGGGCATTACCGCTACTTCAAGCGTTAGCCGCGCCGCAATTCGACCATGATACACGCGCCACCGAAAACGGTTTTGATTCCTGCCACCTCCGCGTCCGCCACGGCTTTCGCGCTTTCCGCGCCGGGTTGAATCCACAGATAGCCGATGCTCTGCGCCGACATCTGTGCGGGCAGGGTTTCCGTCGCAGTCGGTGGCACGACGGACACGACGACATCCGGCACGGTCGGCAGGTCGGCGAGGGTAGAGTAGATGGTTTCGCTGTCAATTTCCGTTGCGTTCGGGTTGACGGCGTAGGCGGTCTTGCCGTGTTCGCGGAGCGTTCGCCAGACTTTGTAGCCAAACTTATCGGTGTTAGTCGATGCTCCGACTACGGCAAAGGTCTCCTTGCTTAAAATCGTTTCGATGATTTCGTTCATGCGGCAAGTGTACCCGGTCGGGCGACTTAGCGAACCGGGCGCGTCATGCGGCGGTGTTCGATCCCCGCGTCGAGGAATATCTCGCCTTCCGCCACGAAGCCGAAACGCTCGTAGAACGCAATCACCGGCAGTTGCGCGTCCAGAACCATCGCCGCGAACTTCAGAGTGCGTGCGGTTTCGATAACGGCGTTCATCAGCGCGTCGCCAACACCCATACCGCGAAACGCCGACAGCACCGCGACGCGCCCTATTTTCGCCACGCCGTTCCCCTTGTCCACGATTCGCGCCGTGCCGACCGGCTCGTTCGTATCGGTGTCAATAGCAAGAATGTGGAGGGCGTCGGCGTCGTATTCGTCGCGTTCGAGTTCGAGGGGAACGTTCTGTTCGCCAACGAAAACCGCTTCGCGCACTTGTAGCGATTTTTGAATGTCAACGGCACGTCCGCCCGCACGAATCACAATCGTGCCGGGGGGATAGGTTTGCGCCGGAGGCGTTTCGGTGCGTTCGGTGAAAAAAGTGACTTTGCTCATCGGTTTGGCGGGGATTAAGGAATGTTTAACAGTTTATGTGTTTGTAACGACAAACGCAAGCGATTCGGGTGCGCTTGCACCGCGCTTATACAAAGTTGCACGGCGGCGGGGTTGAGTGCGTTCGGCTGCAGAAACAGTAGGGGGCTATCCGGCTTTCCCGCGCACGGGTTGGCGAGAGCGCGGGCTAAATCGGTTTCGTCGTCAATTACGTATTTGAACTCGGCGGCATTCTCGAAGTACCACGGGGCGAGCGTTCCGCCTTCCGATTCTTTCGGCGACACGGTGATGTGGTCGAGACGCCAATCGGGGCGCGGGAACATTCCGTTGGTTTCGATTTGCAGTCGGTGTCCGGCGTCGTGCAGGGCGTCGCAGAGCGCACCGACTTCGGCGTATAGGGTCGGTTCGCCCCCCGTCAGGCATACCCACGGGCAATTGTAACCGCGCACTTCCGCCACGATTTCGGCGACGATCATTTCGCGGCGAACCCGAAAATCGGTGTCGCAAAACGAACACGCGAGCGAGCATCCGGCAACGCGCACGAACACGGTCGCCTGTCCCGTGCGCGAGCCTTCGCCTTGGAGTGAGTAGAAAATCTCCACGATGGGAAGGAGACCGCGCCGAAGCACGCTCACCGCGTCGCGGGTGGCGTCTTTGGGCGACGGAGTTTGTCCTTGATACAGTTTCAGCGGTTTCACGGGGCTAATTATATCGTGCTTTTGGACAGGAGCAGATGGATTTACCCGCCGACCAACCTTCGGACGACGCACCAACCTTCGAGCTTACCGGATGTACTTTATCGTCCGGCGCGGAACCGCAGAAGCCGCAAGCCGTTCGCCACCACCAGCAAACTTGTGCCAACGTCGGCTAAGACCGCCATCCAGAGCGTGGCATGGTTCATCAGCGCGAGTACGAACACCACCGCCTTGATGCCGAGTGCGAACGCGATATTTTGCGCCAATACCGTCGTGGTTTCCCGCGACAACCGAACGAAGTAGGGCAGTTGCCGCAGGTCGCCGTGAAGCAGTACCACGTCGGCGGTTTCGAGAGCCGTGTCGGAACCGCCCTGCCCGACCGAAAAGCCGATGTTCGCTTTAGCGAGTGCGGGAGCGTCGTTGATGCCGTCGCCGACCATGCCGACGATGTTCTTTTCGCGCATCAGCGATTCGATAAACGACAACTTTTGTTCCGGGAGTAGTTCGCCCCGCGCTGTTTCCACGCCGACCTGCGCCGCCACCGCATCGGCGACGCGCTGGGAATCCCCGGTCAGCATCACGACCTGTATGCCGAGTTCGCGCAAGGCTTGCAACGCTTCGCGGCTTTCGGGGCGCAGGGTGTCGGCGACGCCTAAAACGGCGAGCGGCTCTTTGTCATCAGTCAGTACCACCGGCGTTTTGCCTTCGTCCTCCAACCGGTCAATCGCCGCCTCGACTTCGGGCGAGCAGACGCGGTTTTCTTCCGTGAGTGCCTGATTGCCGATGAAGTAGCGACGCCCCGCAAGTCTGCCGGTCACACCCCGCCCCAGAATCGCCTCAAAGTCGCCAATGTCCGGCAAACGGCACTCGTGCTTCGCGGCGCACGCTTGCACAATCGCCGCCGCTAA
>JACMIU010000168.1 GCA_014380985.1 Armatimonadota bacterium
CCGCCCTGATGATGGTTCTCGGCGCGATTGTCGCCGCCGTAATGGTGGCGGTGGAGCCGGCGAACCTGCGTTTAGTGGTTCCCGGACAGTTCGCCGACAACGACTCGTACTACGCCGAGCGCGAGGCGAACCCGCAGTACAACGCGCCCGACGAAGCGAAACCGGCGTTCGCGGCGGGCTTGATGACGAACAATATCCGCGTGGCGATCTTAGCGTTCGGAGCCGGAACGCTCGGCGGTTTCCCGACGCTGTTTTTGCTGTTTTACAACGGGATGCCGCTCGGTGGCTTGGCGATGCAACAGCATTTGGCGGGGCGCGACGTGCTGTTCTGGTCGTTGATTTTGCCGCATGGGGTGATCGAGCTCACGGCGATTATTATTTCCGGCGCGGGCGGGATGATTATCGGTCACGCATTGGTTGCGCCGGGCGAACGTTCGCGCAAAGAAGCGTTGACCATCGCCGGGCGCGACGCGGTGCGGCTCTTGCTCGGCACGGTTCCGCTGTTTATCGCCGCCGGGTTTATCGAGTCGTTTATTACGCCGTCCGCCGTGCCGAAGGAACACAAACTCGGCTTCGCGGCACAGACGGCGGGGTTTTTGGGGTCGTATTTCCAAGCGGGTTACAAGCACGATTCGCCAAACGAAAAGCATTTGCCGGAACCTGCCGCCCCCGCTATCGCGTCTTAGTTACTATGACTCCCGAAAGAAAGTATCAAACCATGAAATTATTTGTTGCCGCTTTGTTCGTTATTGCCGTCACCGGCACGGCGTTTGCCCGACCGGAGGCGAAGCCGTCCTGCCCGATCATGAAGCACGAAGTCGCGAAAAAGGACGCTAAATTGTCGTCCGTGTACAAGGGCAAAACGTTCTATTATTGCTGTGCCGGTTGTAAACCCGCGTTCGAGAAAATGAGCGACAAGGAAAAAGCCCCCTTGATGAAGTACGGCGTAACGACGCTGAAACCGGCAAAAGGCGTTCCCGCCCCGGCGAAAAAGAAACCGGCGTAGTGGAACATAGAAAGTTATAATTTATGCGAAGTGTTGCTTGTGGGGTATTGGCGTTCGGTATGATTTGCGCTACCGGTTGCGCGAAGCCGGAGGACGCGGCAACAAAATCCGCTCCCGATGGCGGTGTTGCCCAAAAACAGATGCCGCCGGAAATGAAGGCAAAATACGAAGCCGATATGAAGGCAAACCGCGAACGGATGCGCGGGGGTGGAGCGGTGCAACCGGCTACCCCGTAGCGGGGTCGGGGTCGGGCTTGCGTAGCACGACCAGTACGAACCGTGTGGTGATCGTTTCATGAGCGGTTTCATAACCCGCACCGAAGATGTTGCGGACGTTTTGGCGGGTGCGTTCCATCAATTGCTCGTGGGCGTCGCCCGCGATTCCCCACTGCGACGAGTACAGGCGGGCGTCCAAGTCGGTTAGGAGTTGCGAAACCGGGGTGGTGGTTTTCCACCGCCACGCGGGAAGCGAGACTTCCTCGATTTGCGTGACCCCGAACTTCTCTTGGGCGAAAGGGATTAGGACACCTTGCGTGTCGCGGGTTCCGGGCGCGGCGGGGAGAAGCCCGCGCTGACGCCCTTCGGTCAGGTAAAAGTCGCGTACGGCGGATACCGACCGATCCTCGTAGCCAAGAAGTAGGCAGCCGTCGCCTTCCAACACGCGCCACATCTCCGCGAACGCCGTTTGCCACTCGGCGATTAAATGTAGTACGTGAACCGTTAGCACGATGGAAAACTGCGCGTCCGGGAACGGTAAATCGCGCAGGTCAGCACGGACGAGGAGCGGTTCGCGGAATGGGGCGTGTTCCTCGCGCAGACGGGCAATCATTTCCCGCGACACGTCCGCGCCGACTACGCGGTCGTGACGCCTTGCGAGGGGGCGCGTGAAGCGTCCGGTTCCGCACCCGGCATCGAGCATCCACTCGCGTTTGTTGAGGAGCGACACGATGTACCGCGCCACGGATTCGCCTATCTTGTCCGGGAGCGGGCGGGTGCGTTCGTACTCGCTTGCCACGCGGTCGAACGTTACCGGCGCGGTATGCGAAACCCGCACAGCGTTACTCATGCCCTGCTTTTTCGCCGCACAGCAAATCAAGCGCATGAGGCAGGAGCGGCAGAAGCGTCATTGTGCCGTCCCGTGCGCCGCCGGGGCTACCGGGCAGGTTGACAATCAGGGTTTGCGCGTAGATACCGGCGACGCCGCGACCGAGGGCGGCGGTCGGCACCGAGCGCAGACCGTTGGCGCGGAGTAGTTCGGCGATACCGGGGGCGTTTTTGTCCAAGATGGATACCGTGGCTTCGGGGGTCACGTCACGCGGGGCGAAGCCCGTGCCACCGGTAGTGAGGACGAGGTGGCAACCGCCGTCGCTCAGGGCAAGCAGTTGATTGGCGATTTCGCCTTCGTCATCGGGGACGACGCCGCGAAAGACGACTTCGTAGTCGCTCGCGGGGAGGCATTCGGCTATCGCAGGACCCGATACATCGTCGCGGACTCCCGTATAGCACCGATCCGAAACGGTCAGGATTCCCACTCGGTACATGGTGTCTTTATTCGATACCGGGCGGCGATTCTCCTGCCGCACAGCATTTTATTATTTGATATGCAGGGCGCGAAGTTCGCACGGGTATAGGGTCAGGGCGAGTTTACCGCTTGCGTTAGCGATAATCTTTCCGGTCGTGGCGTCGGTGATTTTCCCGCGCACCGGAAGGGTGATGATGGTTTTGCTGGCGGTCAAGCCGGTGTTGACGATAGCGAAATACGTGCCGTGCGCCGGGGTTTTTATCATTCGTACCACGACCGCCGGGTCGGGCGCGGCGTTCGGTAGCACCGCGCTTGGCAACGCGGGAAGCGACAGAAACGCCGCGTTGAACGCTCGCACATATTCGGGAAAGCCGCGGTTGAAGTTACTGGCGGACAGGTAGCCGAGGTAGCGCGGGTCGCCGTTCGCCATTGCCCGCGCTTCCGGGAGCATACAAAACGAACCGGCGTACTCGGTGTCGGACGCGAGGTAGCCGAGACTTTTCTCAAGGGTGCGTTCGTTGAGCGGGAAATGCTGAACAGCGGCAAGCCCGGTCGCGGTGCGAAACGGGGCGAACGCGGCGGGGGACGATACGCTGTAAACCGGGTGGAACGAGTACGTTAGCAACACACCGCTGGTTTTCCGGTAGTTTGCGGCATCCGCCTGCGGGTCGGCGTGTTGCCATTCCCATTGCCCCCATGTCGGCGTCGGGGAGGTCAGGGCTTCGCCGTGGCTGTTGCCCGCCACGGTTTGCGCGTAGCTGACCACGCGCAGGTTGCTGTGCGCGGGGTCTTTCAAAATCGGTTCCCACAAGGCGGGCGTGTCGGACACAATCGCGTGTTGTCCGAGCAGTGACCGACCGGGTTCCGAGGCATCGGGCGTGAACAAAATCGCCGCGTCCGCTATCCCTTCGCCGCGGAGGTAATTGCGAAGCGACAGCAGGAACGCCTGCCGTTTGCCGAACCACCATTCGTGGTAGCGGGCAAGTAGCGCGGCGTCGGACTGCAGTTGTTGCCGCGTTATCAGTTGCCCGGCGTTTGCGTCTGCCGCGAAGCGGACAAGGGTGGCATCGGCGAAGCCAATGGGCATTTGCGACGGGCGCGGGCGAAACCACGCCCCGACAAACCGTGCTTGTGCTTTGTAGCGGATTATCGTCGCGTCCAAGAGTTTCTTCGCGTCGGCGAGGGTTTCGGGGTCGGTAACATCTACGTTGTTGCCCTCCGTCCAAGAAACGTGCGTGTAATCTTTCGCGCCGGATAGCGGCATCGCCCGCTTTTGCCCGCCCAAGCCTTTTTGCCCCACGCTTCCGGCGTACTCATAATAGGGCAGAATATCGAAATTATATTTGGCGGCGACACCGACTATATCGCCCCACAATTGCGGGTAGCGCGAAGCGTTGTACCAATCGTTCGTGGCTCCCGAATCCCATCCTTGATTATGCCCGAACTCCAGCAAATCTTTGCTGAAGGTGTTCATGCCGAGGAACCGCATCAGGCGGGCTTTGAGGTCGTAGTAATCCACACGCCGGGCAACGCCTCTCTCCTCGGCTACTTCGGGTTCGATCACGGCGTCGCCCATCTCCTCGCGCCAGAACAGGTGGCGGCGCGGCAAACCGGCGGGCGGAAGCCTGAGAGGAACGGTTAATTTTGCTTCATCCACGACTTCGTATAGCCGGATAGACGCCGCGGCGGCTCCGTTTGACGTGGGATCGTTCGTCGCCTTTGACTGCGTAACGGCGACCCAAAAGCCGTCAGACGGCTTGCCGCCACGCGCTTTGCCGGGTTTACCGGCTTCGTCGGACGTTAAGCCGAGTTCGTAGAATCGGTCGTGCAGAAAAAACAAGTTTTTCCACGTGCGCGATTTTTTCGATAAGGGAATAGCGAGCGATTCGCTGTTGCTGTTGGTGTAGGAGTGCAAAACGTCGCCAAGCGCGTTGCCGGTGCGAACCCCGCGCACCGATTCCGCTCCGCGATTGACGATGAACAAGGAACGTGCTTTGTCTTCGGGAAAGGTTACGGCAAGTACATAGGCTTTCCCGGATTGCAGATTTTTTCCCTTGCCGACACGGTAGGCGAAGTATTTGGCGTCGCCGATGTTCGGCAAAACGCGGGTGCGAACGCCGAGCAGGGTTTCGACGCGGGACGCTCTGGCGGGCATTTCGGAAAACTCGTGCGTGTCGGAAGGATTACCACAAGCCACTTCATCCACGAGGCGCAGTTTGCCAAACGTCGTATCCGCGTCTACCATTACCGGGGGCGGCGGGGCTTGGGCATGACAGACGGCAAGCGGAGACACAGCGGCGCACACGGCAAGCCATCGGGCTAAAGAAAATATCGTCATAGATAAACATTACTTTACCCGCTATCGCGGCGCAACGGCGATTTACTCGCGCACCGTTTGCGGCACGTCGCCAAAAGGTGTGATATAATGACTCCGTTGCTTGACCTCGGCGGTGTATACATCGTCGAAACATTAGTTGCCGCACCCCGGTTTGCTTTAACTACCGTCGCTTTTTCCGCCCCGGCTCGAACAATACTTGTTCGCCCCGCGCCGTTTGACCGCGACACTTGCACCACGTATTGCACCTGAACCGGAGACCGCTTGTGCCTTTTTCGGGGCGCGACCGCTCGCAGGTGGATAGTTTTTCAAAAAGCGTGTGACTGTTTTTGAAAAATTATTTTTCATTTCTTTTCGATATTTGTCGAAGCACAGTCACGTCAAATGAAAAGCCATCTGGCTTTTTGGAGAACGTTTATTATGTTATTTTCTGAACTCGGCTTACGCGCCGAACTTTTGCACGCCCTCGACACCGCCGGCTATAAAATCCCGACCCCGGTACAGGAGCAAGCGATTCCGGCGATTTTGACCGGGGGCGATGTGCTTGCCGCCGCGCAAACCGGCACGGGCAAAACGGCGGGCTTCACCTTGCCGCTACTGCACAACTTGATGGGCGAGGCGAAATCCGCCGCCCATTTGCCGCACAACAGCAAGAACAACCGGCGCACGTCGCGGCGTCCGGTTCGAGCCTTGATTCTGACCCCGACCCGCGAACTCGCTATGCAGGTCGAAGCGTCGGTGCAAACCTATGGCAAGTTTCTGCCGCTCGTGTCCACCGTGGTATTCGGCGGAGTCGGTATTGGCAACCAGATGAAGGCTCTTGCTCGCGGCACGGATATTCTGGTGGCGACACCGGGACGCCTTTTAGACCATGTGGGGCAGGGAACGGTGGATTTGTCGCAGGTCGAGGTGCTGATTTTGGACGAAGCCGACCGTATGCTGGATATGGGCTTTGTGCGCGACATTCGCCGGATTGTGCCGCTTTTGCCGACTGACCGCCAAACCCTGATGTTCTCGGCGACGTTCTCGAAAGAGATCAAGGCACTGGCGGGCGACTTTCTACGCGAGCCGACGCTGATTGAGATCGAGCGCGAAAAATTGGAAGCCCCGCTTGTCGAACATACCGTGTACGGCGTGACCACTGAACAAAAGCGCGACGTGCTACTGAAACTGCTCACGACGGAAACCACGGGGCAAACGCTGGTGTTCACGCGCACGAAGCACATGGCGGACAGAATTGACAAGGTGCTTCACCAGCACGGCATCCTGTCGGCGACGATTCATGGCAACCGGTCGCAGGTACAGCGCACCCGCGCTTTGGACACGTTCAAGACCGGTGCGATTCGGGTGTTGGTCGCTACCGACATCGCGGCGCGGGGCTTGGATATTCACAACCTGCCGTTTGTCGTGAACTACGAGATTCCGAACGTGCCGGAAGATTACGTGCACCGCATCGGGCGCACCGGGCGGGCGGGCAAGTCGGGCGAGGCGATTTCGCTGGTGAGCCGCGACGAGTACAAGTTCCTGCGCGACATCGAGAAGTTAATCGGTAAAACGATTGACCGGCGCACTTTGGACGGTATCGAGTCGCCGCTTCCCGAAGTAGGCGCGGCGGTTCCGGCGGGAATCGGCGGCAATGCTCGCGGCGGCAAC
>JACMIU010000169.1 GCA_014380985.1 Armatimonadota bacterium
AAGTCCAACCGGTTGACCGACCTTCGCGGCGCGAACGAACGCGAAACGTACCGGCTGGCGAAGCAGACGCTCGCCATTGTCAACGCGCCCGCGTCGCAGTTTAACCTGCCGCCGATTCCGCCGTCCGCCGATTATCAGTTTCACTTGGCGCAGGGTTGCCCCGCGCACTGTCAGTACTGCTATCTTGCCGGTTCGCTTTCGGGGCCGCCGGTGGTTCGCGCCTACGCCAACCTTGCCGCCGTGCAAGCCAACCTGCTCCGCTACGCCGGAACCGATGGCGCGACAAAATCGTTCGAGGCGTCGTGCTACACCGACCCGCTCGGCATCGAGCATTTGACCGGTAGCCTGTCGGACACGATTGCGTTCTTCGGAAAGCAGACTGGAATGCACCTGCGCTTCGTGACCAAGTTCGACGCGGTAGACGAGTTGCTGACCCTGCCGCACAACGGCAACACCCGCGCCCGGTTTTCGCTGAACGCCGACGCGGTTTCGCGCCGCTTCGAGGGCGGCACGGCGAGCGTGGACAAGCGCATCGCCGCCCTGCGGAAGATGGCTTTGGCGGGCTATCCGGTCGGCGTGGTGCTTGCCCCGATCATGCCGTTCGACGATTGGGAGGCAGGCTATTCGGACGTTCTGCGCCGCGTCGCCGATGCCGTGTCCGATATTCCCGGTTGCGACTTGACGTTCGAGTTAATCACCCACCGCTTTACGCCGGGTTCGCGGGAGACGCTTCTCGGCTGGTATCCGGCGACGGGACTCGACATGGATACCACAAAGCGCGAGCGCAAGTTCGGCAAGTTCGGCGCGGCTAAGTACGTTTACCCCGCCGTGACGATGAAGCAAATCAAGGCGTTTCTGACCGCGCAGATTGCGGAACGATTGCCGGGGGCGCGGGTGTTGTACTTTACTTAGGCACGTTTCCCCGGTCGTTCCCGCGTGGTACAATCGGCGTTACCATGCCGAAGTACGTTGCCCCGAAAGGCACTCACGATATTCTCCCCGCCGCCAAAGACTGGGTGGACGACATCGCCAAGTGGCACTGGCTTGAAAGCGTGGTGCGCGAGATCACGCGCACCTACGGCTACGAGGAAATCCGCACCCCCGCCTTTGAGCAGACCGATTTGTTCCACCGTGCCGTGGGCGAAGGAACCGATATTGTCACGAAGGAAATGTACGATTTCGAGACCAAGCCGAATATCAAAGGCGAAACCGACAAGTTTACCCTGCGCCCCGAAGGAACCGCGCCAACGCTTCGCGCCTACGTCGAGCATCGCCTTGACCTATCGAGACCGGTCAATAAACTGTACTATCTTGCGGCAATTTTTCGACACGAGAAAAGTCAAAAAGGACGCTATCGCCAGCACCACCAGTTCGGCGTGGAAGCGTTGGGCGCATCGGGCGCGGAGATAGACGCCGAAGTTATCGCGCTTGCCGTGGCATTTTTCCGGCGTCTCGGCATCCCGAATCTGACGCTGAAAATCAATTCGGTCGGCACGGTGGCAAGTCGCGCCCGCTACGTCGCCGCCCTGCGCGAATACGCGGAACCGCTTCTACCCGAAATGAGCGAGGACAACCGCCGTAGACACGAAACGAACGCCCTGCGAATGCTCGATAGCAAAAGCGAGCGCGACCAAGCACTGCTCGCCGACGCGCCGCTCCTCACCGACTTTCTGGACGCCGAATCGCAGTCGCACCACGAAACCCTGCTCGGCTATCTGGACGATCTCGGCATCGTGTACGAGTCCGACCCGCGCCTTGTCCGTGGCTTCGATTATTATGTCAAAACCGCGTTCGAGGTGCAAAGTCCCGATGTCGGGGCGCAGTCCGCGCTTGCCGGGGGCGGTCGCTACGACGCTTTAGTCGAAAGCCTCGGCGGACAACCGACACCGGGAATCGGCTTCGGCTTGGGGATTGAGCGAACTCTTATCGCGCTACAAGCATTGAACGTGAAAACGCCGGACGCGCCGGGAATCGCGGCGTTTCTGTGTCCGATTGGGGACGCGGCACGAGGGGCGAGTGTGAAGTTGCTCGAAACCCTGCGCGGTGCGGGAATCGTGTGCGACGCCGACTATACCGGGCGGCGCATGAAAGCGATGCTCGATCAAGCCGACGCGCTTCACGCCCGCTACGCTATCGTATTCGGCGACGACGAACTGGCGGGGGGCGTGGTCAACGTGCGCGACATGGCGGCAAAAACACAGGCAACCGTCGCGCTGGATGCACTGACGGCGTTTCTCGGAACGTAAGCGATTCCGCGAAACGCCGCCCGGTCACTCACCGCTTCATCACCGGTGAGTGCTTCACTTTGGCGAAGCGGTGGTTTCTCGCACTATTAGCGTCGGGGCGAAAAGATGACGTTCATCGGTAATGGCTTCGTCCCCGATACGGGCAAGAAGCAGTTGTGTCGCTTTACGTCCGATTTCCCACAACGGTTGCCCGATTGTGGTTAGCGGTGGGTGCGACTGCTTGGCAAACGGCGCGTCGTCGAATCCGATTACGGAAAGTTCTTCGGGAACCGATATGCCGCGACCCTGCACGGCACGAATTAGAGCGAACGCCAAATCATCGTTGGAACAAAACACCGCCGTTGGCGGCTCCGTCACCGACAAAAGCATTTGTACCGCGTTGTTCACGTCCGGCGCGGCAAACGAATCGCCGACTAAGCAGCCCGGCGGAACCGTGACGCCCCCGCGCTTCAAGGTACTCACGAACGCATCGCGCCGCTCCAGCACCGAATGTTGCGCCGTATCGCCCATCAGGTGCGCGATACGCTTGTGTCCGAGGGAGAGCAGATGCTCCGCCGCCATCCGTGCGCCGTGTGCGTTGTCCACATCCACGAACGACACGCCCGCTACCGTGGTCGGCGACGACACCACCACCATCGGCACGTTGAACCGGCGCAACGCCGAAACCATATCCGAACCGATGGTCGGAACAATCAGTAACACGCCGTCGGCTTGACTGTTCTGAAAACGCGGTGCGGATTCTTCGCCCCGCCACGGATTCGTGAACAGATGGATGTCATGCCCCTGCGCCGCCGATTCCGCAAAAACGCCGCCTAAGATCCCGGTCGCGTAAGAATTGGTGACAATCGCTTCCTCCACGGATGCAAACAACACACCAAGCGTGTTCATGCGCCGCTTGACCAAGCCTCTTGCCGTCGCGCTCGGATGGTAGTTCAAGCGGCGGGCGGCTTCGGAGACACGTCGGCGGGTTTCGCTGTGAACGGGTCGGCTGCTGTTGTTTAGCGCGGAAGAAACGGTTGTCACCGAAACGCCGCACTCTTTCGCTACATCGCGGATGGTCGCCATTAATTTTTCCTAAACGGCTGGCATAAAACGTTTTGCGCCGTGGTTTCACTGTAACGCAAAACGTTTTGCGTGTCAAAGGAACGCTTATTATTGAGTAAAAAGGTCAAGAGGGGTCGTCGTCCCAGTGGCGGAAAAGATGCCCTATCCGGTCGGCATCGTGCGATTCGATCACCGAGTAGCAAAGGTCGAGGGCAACCACGAACAACAGTTGTGCGGCGCGGTCGGAAGGCTCGTGAAGAATACGGGCGAAAAAGGTTCGCATCACCTCCTCGTAGGTTTTCGCGGTTTCCTCGATAACAATACGCGAATCACCGCGCAAGGTGAGCGGCACAACAACATCAATAGAATCGAAAAACTCGCGCACGGTCGCGGGCGAAGCGCGGTGTAAATCCTCGCCGAACGCTTCCCGTACCCGTTGTTTGAACTCTTCTTTGTCCATAGCAAAACCGCACCTACAGGTAAAACGAAGTTTTACCAACTCGCGCCCCGCCCCGAAATAGGGTACAACTATTGTACCGCGATATTGCTACCCATCGGCGATATTTTCCGGTTGAAGAAACGATACTTATGCCTAAGTTTTATGAAGGCAACCTTGTTGCCACCGATTTGCGCGTCGCCATTATCGTATCGCGCTGGAACGCTTTTATCACCGAACGCCTTTTAGACGGCGCACTCGACACTCTGAAGCGGCACGGACTCGACACCGAAACCGTGGATGTCGTGCGCGTTCCCGGCACGTTCGAGATTCCGCTCCTCGCGCAACGGCTCACCACGTCCGGCAAGTACGACGCCGTGATTTGCCTCGGTTGCCTCATTCGCGGGGCGACGCCGCATTTCGACTATATCGCGGGCGAATGCACCAAAGGAATCGCGCAGGCGATGATGGCGACCGGCGTTCCGGCGACCTTCGGCATTCTGACCACCGACAGCATCGAGCAGGCGATTGAACGCGCCGGAACGAAAGCCGGAAACAAGGGCGCGGAAGCGGCGGGTGCGGCGATTGAAATGGCGAACCTGCTCAAAGGCTTGGGCTAAGTGGCGACTTCGACGTTCCCGATTTTCGCGCCGCGCTTCCGATTCGGGGCGCATATGCCGGTCGCGGGCGGCTTGCACAAAGCCGTGACCGAGGGCTATAAAATCGGATCGGACACCGTGCAGATATTCACGTCGTCGCCGCGTCAGTGGAACGCCGCGCCGCTCGTGGCGCAAGCCATTCGCGCCTTTCGCCGTGCCGTGGAAAAAACCGGTTTGTACCCCTTAATCGCGCACGATTCGTATTTAATCAATCTGGCGACGCAAAAGCCCGACCTGCTCGAAAAATCGCGGCTCGCTTTCAAAGAGGAAATGCTCCGCGCCGAATCCCTCGGCTTGGATTACCTCGTGACGCACATGGGGGCGCACACCGGCGCGGGCGCGGAGGCGGGTATGGCAAGGCTTTCGGAATCGCTCGATTGGCTTCACGCCGAACTGCCCGATGTCCGCGTTCGCGTCGCGCTGGAAACCACGGCGGGGCAGGGAACCGCACTCGGCGGCGACTTCGCCCACTTCGCGCAAATCGTCGCGGCGGTGAAAGAGAAAGAGCGCGTGATGGCGTGTCTCGACACCTGCCATATCTTTGTCGCCGGGTACGATTACCGAACGCCGGATTTAGCGGCAACCGTGTTAGACGACTTCGACACGCAAATCGGCATGAACCGTCTTGTCTGCATCCACGCGAACGACACCGACAAACCGTGCGGCTCGCACTCCGACCGTCACGCGCATATCGGCGATGGCGAAATCGGCTACAACGGCTTCGCGGCGTTTTTCGCCCAACTGCGAACGTACCCGAACCTGCCGGAAACCGTCGCCGTGGTGGTCGAAACCCCCGAAACCGAGACGATGGTCGCCGAAAACGTCTACCGCATCAAGCAACTCGGCACGGCTTAATTCTCTCGGTTTTTGGTCCTTTGTTTCTTCTTTGCCTCCCGGCGGGGCAACCTAATCAGGCGAAACGAAGTTTCGCTGGGTTGCATCGTGTTACCTGCGATGCTGTCGTGCCGTTCGATTTCGCGGTGTTCGGTGTTGGCGCGATTCCAGCGATTCACA
>JACMIU010000170.1 GCA_014380985.1 Armatimonadota bacterium
AGCGTTCGTCCACATTTTGCCCCATGGGAACCATCGAACCGTCCCACAGGCGTATGGCGAATCGGGCGTTCAGTTTGGTGGCAAGATGCTCTAAAATGCGCCGGGCGGCGGCGATACGTTTATCTTCGGACAGGGAAGTGGGCTCCATCGTGAGCGCGTATAGGCGCGGGTGATGCGGTTAGTATACACGAAATGCGGCGGGTGTACCGGTGGCAAGGTGAATCGAACGTCGCCACAACAAAGCCCCGATAGTCGCTCGGCGGAGACGGGGTACGAGATTCTGATCGCCAGCGCGAAGGCGTCAATCGCGCTCGCATAGACTATGCTTGACAGGTTTCACGCCAGTGTTTATAATTTTTGTGGCGTGATGACCGGCGTAATCGGACGCTCCTTCATCCGCGCCGTCTCCTCACGAAGGGTAGGTATTTCTATGAAAAACATCTGTTCCGTCGTTGCTCTTGCCGCGACACTGACCGCACTCGCCACCGCATCCACCGCTAACGCCGTCACGTTCAGTTTTGACGACGGTACGTTTGAAGATGTCGTCGGTTTGACTTCTCCCGGCACGTTGACCTTTGTCAACCGCTTTACCGCGCCCGCGGGCGGTTTTAGTGTCGAGTCCATCAGCGTTGCCTTCGGCGACGTATCCGGGCAACCGACGATCAACGGTGCACCGTTCACCGCCGCTCTTTACGGCGACCCGAACAATGACGGGTCTCCCGCGGACGCGGTGCTGGTGTCGTCGCTCGTTAGCACCGCGCAGAACGTGCAAACCTCCACCTTTCCGTCTTCCGTCACCGGCGTGTTCGCCACCTACGACATCCCCGACTTCGCGTTCACGCCGGGGCAGAACTTTTTCGTTGGCGGCGTTATCACGCAATCGTCGGGATCGCAACGTCCCGGCTCCGTGGACACCAGTGCCACCGATAGTGCAAGCTTTGCCGCGGTTGGTAGCGGCTTCGGTGCAGGGGTTACTCCTCTTAACGACGTTGTTACCGGTGACTGGCTGATCCGCGCCAACGGCGTCGCCGTGGTGCCGGAAGCGAACGCGGGTCTTTTAGCCGCGTTCGCGCTTCCCGCCGTCGGCTTCATCGCCTTCCGCCGCCGCAAATAAACGCTTAGCGGAACGCCTGTCGCGGTTGACAGGCGTTCCGTGGAGCGCAGCGCAAACGCGTTTGGTATACCTGTGAAGGCAGTCGGCACGCACGGACAATAGGTCATATCGAGAAAATAAATCGAACCATCCCCGCCGCGCCGCACACTAAGGGTCACGAATGGAAAACATACCCGCCTTTTGGGAAGCGCGTTTGCGAAAGCGACTGCGCGAAAGCGACCCCGCCGCGTTTGAAGCCGTGGTCAACGCGCATTACGTGCGGGTTTATCGGCAATTGTGGGATCTTACCGGGGGGAACGAGACGCTCGCGGCGGACTTGACGCAGGAAACGTTTGTCGCGGCGTGGCAGTCGGTCAGCGGTTTTACCGGTCGCGCCGCCGTTTCGACGTGGCTACACACAATCGCGGTGCGGGTTTGGTTCCGCGCCGTGCGAACCGCGAACCGGCGCGTGAAGGAAACACCGCTTGTCGCCGCGCTGTCCGAACTGCTTCCCGATTTGAGCGCAGGCGACCCGGCGACCATCGCGGCAAACGCCCAAAGCGCCGCCGCCGTGAACGCGGCGGTAGATGCCCTACCTGCGCCGTATCGCCGCGCCGTGCTACTGTTTTACACCGAAGAGTTGCGCCACCGCGAGATTGCCATTATCGAAAAGGGATCCGCTGTGGGCCGGCATTCGCGCCGTTCGCGAGGATCGTGTGTATCTCGCGCCCACCGCGCCTTTCGGCTGGATCGACCGCCCGCCATCGCTCAACCGGGTGATCGGACTGAGATGGCTGGCCGGCCTGTTCTATCCCGACCAGCTCGGCCACGATCTGCGCGAAACCACCCGCGCGTTCTACCGCCTCTTCTACCATGTGGACCCTGGCGACGCCGAGCTCGACACCCTGATCGCCTGGTCGAAAGGCCAAGCTCCATTCTCGCCCAAGCGCTGAGACCCGCCCGCAAACCTGGATCGGCAGCCTGCCCTGGGGATAACGGGGACAGA
>JACMIU010000171.1 GCA_014380985.1 Armatimonadota bacterium
CCCAGTCAAAATCGGCGATGCGGTGAAGAAAGCGGGTCAAACCACGTCGAAGTAAAACTGCTCGATTTGCGCGGCGATATTGTCCCACGTCAGCGGGGCGACCGCTTGCCGCGCCGCCGCGCCCATGCGCTCACGCTCGGCGGGCGTCGCGGCAACCAGTGCGTCAATCGCGGACGCCAGCGCGGTTATATCGGTCGGGTCGGGCAGAACGATCCCCGATTCGCCGTTTTTCAGCACTTCGGCGGTTCCCGATGCCTGCGTGGTAATCACCGGCAAACCGCTCGCCAGTGCTTCCGTGACCACCAGACTGAACGCTTCATAAAACGTCGGAAATACGAACATATCGCCCGCCGCCAGCACCTTTTCGATGTCGGGCGTCGCGGGGGCAAGCACCACGCGGTTTGCCACGCCCCCGGCTTCGGCGAGTCCGCGGTAAATCGCCTCGTCGCCCCTGCCGACCGCGAGCAAGTGTACTTTGCTGGAACCCGGCGACAGTTTCGCCATCGCCCGGATGATGTTCGCTAAGCCCTTGCGTCGCCATTCTCCGGCGAACACCATCAGCGGCACGTCTTCAGCGATACCGTAGCGGGCGCGGATTTCGGCACGGTGCGCCCGCTTGTCGGGGTGGAAACGCTCCTGATTCACGGCGTTGTGAATCACGCGCACTTTGCTTTGCGGCAAGCCGTAGTGCTCGTGAAGTTCGGTTCGTACCTGACTGGAAACCGAATGGACGCCGAGTAAGTCGGGCGAGCCGTAGGTATCGCGCTCTACCTTTTCCGCCACGCGGCACATGAGCCGGGCGTAGGCGTTCAAGCCGTCCAAACCGATGGGGCTTCTATCCATGATTTTGCCCCACGCCGCTTGACAATACTGCGCCGTGACAAAGTTCTGCCGCTTAGTAATGCCGCCCACCGTGTGAACAATATCGAAGTCTTTGAACCGAACCGCCCGCGACGTTTGCGCGTAAAACAGCATAAAGTACAGCAGGAACGGCTTTTTCGGCGGTGCGATGTGGTGAACCGTGACGTTGCCCGTGTCAATATCGGCGATGTCGGAACTGAACAAATGAACGTCGTGGTGCGGCGCGATACGCTGGACAAGTTCGGCGGAAGCGCGTTCCATGCCGCCGCGCTGATGGATACCGTTGGCGACGATGGCGATACGAAGACGGCGCGTGCGGTTCGGGGTCGGCACGGCGGAAGGGGTGGTCATGGTCGCAACGTTCGGCAAAGGCGCGGCGATTTCCTTCCCCTGTCACGCGCCGCCCCCTCGCTGACGTTTGTTCCCTGTGCCTAAAACCGTCGCCGAAAGCGGGGCGTTTGCGGTAGAATAAGAACGACATGGCAGGTCTGACGAAGTTTCTGGAGAAGCCACGCCCGTGGCACACGCGCTCGTTCTACACGGCGCGAGTTGCCCTGTTGTGCGCTGGGCTTCTGGTATTCGCGGCAAGTTTGCCCATGCCGATATTTAGCGGGCTAAGTGTCGCGCTGGTTTTCGATATGCTCGCGCTTCGTGCTTGGCACGGAGGACAAATGCAGTTGCCATCTCCGCTCACCGATGGAACCGTTGCCGGTCGGCGCGAAAAAGAAGTGTTGAAACTCTGTGTCGCCTACGGTGTTTTCGGTTTCGTCGCGGTTTCGTTTGGCTTACTTTTCGCGCCGGGCATAACGGAGCCACCCGCCTTTATTTTGCGCCTTTTTGTTATCGCGCTACTAAACGTCGCGGGTTGGCACTCGATGCAATGGTTCCGCGAGGTAGCCGCACTGTTAGGACAGTACAATCCGCCGATTGTCACAGCCACCGAAGCAGTCACGGTGAACGCCGCGCCGCAACCGATA
>JACMIU010000172.1 GCA_014380985.1 Armatimonadota bacterium
AAACGCGGGTACGACGCCCGCACAAGGATAAAGAATCCGATCAGAATCACGAGTTTCAGCACGAACCATGTGGGCGCGATAAAGACGTGATTGATGAAGTTAATGAGCGGCGGGGTGAAGAACAGGAAACCCGCCGCGTCCGCCGGAATCTGCGAGAGAACGCCCCACGGCGCGAGGTAGCCGCCAAAGAACAGCGTGACGCAAATCGCCGATACAATCAGCATATTCGCGTATTCGCCCATGAAGAACATAGCGAACTTGAACGAGGAGTATTCCGTGTGAAACCCCGCGACCAGTTCGGTTTCCGCTTCCGGCAGGTCGAACGGGGCGCGATTCGTTTCCGCAATCATTGAAACCATGTAGACACACGCCGCGATTAGTCCGAGCGGGAACAGGCGCAAGAAGTTCCAGTCCCAAATCCCCGATCGTATCGAATGTTCGTACATCGTGTGACCGGAGTTGCCAAGCGATTTGACCACCATCACGCCCTGCCCGTTCATCAGTTCAGAGCCGATTTGTGGCGCGACGCTTGCGCCGTTCGCGCCCACCGCGTAGCCGTGGACGATTTCCTGTGTGCCGAGCGAACCCGTCATTAGCACCACGCAGATTACCGCGAGACCCAAGCCGAGTTCGTAGGAAATCACCTGCGACGCCGCCCGCAAACCGCCGAGGAGCGAGTACTTATTGTTGCTTGACCAACCGGCGAGGATCACGCCGTAAACCTCGATAGACGCGACCGACAGCAAAAATAGAATGCCGATGTTCAAGCCCGGCGCGACCGTTCCCCAGTCCGGCGACGAGTTCCACGGTAGCACCGTGACCGACATAATCACCGGAACCAGCGCGACAATCGGCGCGATGTAGTAGAGCGTTTTGTCTACGTTGGTCGGCGTGATGTCCTCTTTCAGCATCAGTTTCAGGGCGTCGGCGAACGGTTGCAGAAGCCCGAAGGGACCCACGCGGTTCGGACCGAGCCGACCCTGCGCGAGGGCGAGCAACCGGCGTTCGCCCCATACCAGAAACGGCACGGAACCGAGCGCACCGAGAACGCCAATCACAAGGCGTAGCACGGAGCGCACGACTTCCGCCCAAACGGGAATGTCGCCACCGGGTAGCACGAACAAATCGCGCCAAATATCGCTATTTACAAAATCCATACTTTTTTGTTTCGACGCGGCTTCATATTATGCCGCATCACTTTTTGCCACGCGGGTTGAAACCCACGTCTATAGGCACTGCGTGCCGAGCGTCCTTCGGGCGCAACGCTGTCTAAACTTTATAGTTATTCCCTACAATCAAAGTCATAGTCTTACCAGTGTTTCCCAGACTCTCGATTGCATTGTCAAGAACGTCCAGAAAGATAACGAACTGTTTAGGATTTCGTTTTGCCCACTCCAGCGCGTCCTTCCATTCCAAACAACGCTCTTATTGATCCATTCCAAGTCGCCAAGACATTCATCCAAAGCGTCCCAATTCCTACCAAAATAATCAGGAAACGCCAGCGCAGTCGCCAAACTGTCAAACAATCCGTTCGCGCTATTCTTTACTGCACTCATAGAGGCAAAGTACGTATTCTCCCCAAACGGCAATTCTTCATCTAACTTTGTGTGAGACTTTAGTATCATCGCTTGACGTGGTATCTATTTCGGCAAAATGCGGGCGTACTCGCGGTACACGTCGCGGGCGGAGAAATACGGCACAGGCGTTCCGAGCCGCGCCATCAGGTCGGCTAAAATCCGCCAGTCGGGGCGCGAATCGCCCTTCGGTCGCAGTGCCTCGCGGATTTTCTGCTCGCGCCCTTCAATGTTTACGAACGTACCGTCTTTTTCCGCGAACGAACACGCGGGCAAAACGATGTTGGCGTGTTTCGCGGTGTCGGTCAGGAACATATCCGATACGACCACGAAGTGCACGGCGTCGAGAGCGCGAACCGCAAGCGCGGAGTCCATGAACTTAGCCGCCGGGTTGCTCCCCATGATGTACAGGAACTGCACCGTGCCGCTTGCCGCCTCCATCAAAAAGCCGTTCGCGGTGCGCCCGGTGCGTGTCGGGAGCGTCGCGTTCCAGAATCGTTCGACGTGCGAGCGAGCCGCCGCGTCGCCAACCGGTAAGCCGTGCGGCAACTGGTCGGGAAGCATTCCGGCTCGCGCCGCGCCCCATGAGTTCGCGTCGGGAAGCAGGACGTTTAACTTCGCCCCAGTCGCTTCGCACAAGGCGATTGCAGTGTCTAACTGCGCTTGCGCGACGTTATGCGCGACGAGCAGAACGGCTTTTTCGCCCGCGTTTCGCAACGCGGTTTCAATATCGGCGTCCACGGTTTGCGCCTTGAGCCACGTCGCTTTGTTCTTGCTGACGGCTTTTTGAACGCGCAGAAACACAATAGGTTGGTCAAAGTCCAGCGCGGCAAACCCGACCGACGCGATTACCGCGAAGTTCTCAATATCCGCGATACTTGTCTGCATCGGAATTAGCGGGGTCGGTTGCATCCGGTAGTCCACGTTGTTGGTGCCGATTTGCCCGCGCATCATCCGACCGAGCAGGTAGTTCTCTTCCAGCGTCGCGGTAGACGAACCGATTGCGGCGAGTGCGTCCGCGCCGTGTTCGGCTTTGGTCGCCAGCATCTGGTCGGCGATTAGTTTCAACGCTTCGTCCCACGTGATCTGCTCGAAGCCGTCGTCCGTTTTCAGAAGGGGCGTCGTCAAGCGTTCGGCGTCGTTGACGTAGTATTGACCGAACTTGCCCCGGTCGCACGTCCACTCCTCGTTGATGTCCTCGTTCGTGCGGGCGTTTACGCGCACTAACTCGCCGAGGCGCGTTTGCACCGCGATATTGCACCCGTTGCCACACGCTGCACAGATTGAATCGGCGGACTTGATTTCCCACGGCCGCCCCGCGAACCGGTACGACCGCGAAGTCAGCGCACCGACCGGGCAAATCTTGATCACGTTGCCGCTAAAGTTACTCGAAAAATCCTGCCCGTAGAACGTGCCGATTTCGGTGTTCGCGCCCCGGTTGATCAGCGTTAATTGCCCGTCCCCGGCGATCTCCTCCGAGAAGCGGGTGCAACGCATACACTGAATACAGCGTTCGCGGTCAAGCACGATGTAGTCCGATAACGGCATCGCCTTGATGTAGTGCCGCTTTTCTTCGATAAAGCGCGACGTAGACGCTCCGTACGTAATCGTCATGTTTTGCAGAGGACACTCGCCGCCCCGGTCGCAAACGGGACAGTCTAAAGGGTGGTTCGCCAGTAAAAACTCCAAGATGCCGTTTTGCGCTTTCTTGACATCGGGCGTTTGTGTCTGGATTACAACGTTATCCTGCGCGATAGGAATGGTGCAGGACGCGAGGTTTGCCGCCCGTCGTGCGCCGAACTGCTCCAGTTCGATGCTCACGATACACATCCGGCACGCCCCGACCGATGTCAGGCGAGGGTGATAGCAAAAGTAAGGTACATCGGCTCCAGCGCGGAAACACGCTTCGATGGCGAGCGTTCCCTTCGGAACCTGCACCGCCACGCCGTCCACGGTGACGTTGAACATCTCCGCACCCGCCGCCGCCGCTTGTTCGTGTTGGGATGCCACGGTTTTAGCGTCCTGCACCTCAAGCGGGGCTTTATCACGAGGCGCACCTGTTCCGGTCGCCGCCGCGCCCTTGTCGCCCACATTGACCGCGCCACCCCCGGCTTGCGTCGAGGATGCCGCCGGGTTCGCCGCGTCTTTACCGGCTTCTTTCGCCGCCGCTTCGAGGGTTGCCGCCCCGCCCGGCGTGTTGGTCGGGTTGGTGTTCCCGGCGCGGGCGTCGTTTTCCGCGATGGTCATTTGCGCGGGCGATGCCGCGCCCGAAGCGTTCGCCGGTTCGACCGGGTTGGTCTGCGCGGAGCGAATCTCGCCGTTGTCGTCGTTTTTAATCTTTTCTGCCACGGTGTTTGTATTCTCTAATCGTTCTTTGCGCCGGGTATCTGCGCCATGGTTGCCGTGTTCGTCACGCCCGGCAGACCCGTTCCCAATCGCGCTAAAGCAAGTTCCAAGCGAAGCGTTAAAATCTGTTGGTCGCTCGCCGTTTTGGCTTCCATCGTCTGCCGCCACGCTCACGCTTTTTCGCGTTCGGCGCGTTGCCGCTCTTGCTCTGTGAGTTGTGCCACGGCAAGGAGGCTTACCTTTTCCGATAATTACTTCAAGTCGGCACGAAGTTCAGCGACATCACTTTAGTGGGCGGTCAATATCCTGCGTGGTGA
>JACMIU010000173.1 GCA_014380985.1 Armatimonadota bacterium
GCGTCTTTCCACGATTGACGCCCCGCCTTGACCTTCATCTCAAAGGTGTGGCGGTCAGTTGTCCATGCTTGCTGTAACCCTGCCCCACCCGCGTATGCACCGCCGAGAACCGGCAGGGGAGGGGGTGTGTACGGCGCGTTCGCTAACGGCGCAGGCGGTGCATGGTCTGTGTCGGGAAGTGATGGCAATGTAGGCGGCGTATCCATGCCGGTTAGTTCGCCCGCTCGCGCCGTTCTTCCTGCCTCACGGGCGCGTTATTCGGCAGGGATTATACGGTAATCAATCGGCTTGAACGAGTAATTGTTGCTCATTTCCGCCGAACACGCGGTCATCCCGATGACTAAATCGCGCTCCGCCCGCAGTTCAATGTAATCGCCCGCTTTCGATGTGGGGGGAAGCACGGCGATTTTCCCGGTCGTGCCGTCTACCTGCACGTTCATAAACACGTTGAACGCGGTCGGAATCTCGTGCGGTTCGACACCGAACACCGCCAAGTTGCGCCATAGGTTTTCGTAGCAGGACGGATGATACTCGGTATTGCCGTAAATTATAGAGAATGTTTCCGGCGAGCATGGCGTTAGCAAAAAGTCGTGTCGCCCGCAGGTGTCCGCCGTGATGACGAGAAGCGGGACGCTATTCTGGTCGTACAGGATATTGCCGGTGGTCAGATAAATCGTCTCGGCATAATCGAGCGACCTGCCCGACGATAGCCATTCGAGCGGTCGCGCAACCGCGCTACCGTCCTTGCTCGCGGCGAACGCCAACAAATCACTTACCTGCTCGCCAAGCGGGTCAGATATGCGGAGCGTTTCACCTTTTCTTAGTAGGAACGCCGTGCCGGTCTGCGGCGCGATTCGCGTGGTGTCGCTCATTTTTCTGCCGCCTTTGAAGCGTGGTGCGCGTGGAAGGGGCAAGCCCAATCGCCCTCGACCTTGCGCCCCGAATACTGGCGGGCGTCGCTCGACGCACCGAAGTCGGCGAGGTTCGGGTTGATATTGCCTTGCAGGTTCGTGTCGCGGGAACGAATCACATCCTGCATCCGCCCGTATTTTCCGGCTTCACGCAGGTTCTCGAACTGCACGTGTGCGTTAAAAACCAATGTCGGAAAGGCGAACCGGCGCGTAAAGCGACTGCTCGCCGGATGTAGCCCGACAACAAAAAACGCCGTGCCGCCAAAACTCCACTCAAAGTGCGGGCTTTTGGGGTCGGGACTGACGGTTGCGTCCCACGCGGAAACGTCCGCGTCGGCATCGTGTAACGCTTGAAGTTGCGCCCAAAGCAATTTTTCAAACGCTTCCTCACTCAAGCCGGATGGCTCGGTAAAGGTGGCGACAAACGTGTAGAAGCCATCGTCCTGCAACCGCTTCTGCTCGTTGACAAACAGATACAAATCCCGCGCCAACTGCAAAGTGGCTTCCGGCGATGCCAAAGTGTTGTGGTAGGTACTAAAGCGGTAGTTGTCCTTATTAAATGCTGACTTCGCAGCGACGCAGGAAAAGCGAGGGTTCAAAACAAGGGCGCGGAACGAATCGTGGACAAACTCGGCGACCGGTTCGGGTTTCGCTTCCGGGTCAAGCGGGGTCATTAGTTTGCCGTCGCGGTACGCATAAAACGAAGCGGGTTCGCTCAACACATCTATCTTAGGATCGCTAACTTGAGAGGTTGCCATCATCAGCAGGGTCTACTTTTCTAAGACAAACATTGATTTGTTTGCCCCAAAGTATTACCCGCTTAGCAGAAAAAACAAACGAAAAATCATTCGGGGGGATAGACCGGCGGGGGATTACCGAAAACCTGCGTGATGTAGATTTCTTTTCCCTTGATGCAAACACCGATTCCGGTTTCGGTGTATTCGGCAAGCAGGATGTTATCCCGGTGTCCCGTGCTTTTCATCCACCCGGCGACGGCGGTCTCGACCGGTTTGGCAAACCCGCTGTTCATCGCCAAGTTTTCGCCCAAAATCGTGTAATACAAATATCCGGCATCTTGCGCCCGGTCGCCAACGTTTCGCCCCTGAAGATCGGTGTGCGCGACGGCGTTATTTTTTGCCATCCATTTCGATTGGTCGCGGGCGGCTTGCGTCAAAAGGGGATTCGTCACGAGCGTGGGTAGCCCGTATTTGACTCGCTGTTGATTGACTTTTGCCAGAACTACCGTTTCCATTCGTAGTTCGACGGCAGTAGGGGCGGCGGACTCCTCGTGGCGGATGGGGGCGGCGTGAATCTGAAGGGGCAGTATGCCGGTGCAAAACCCGCAAAGAACAAAAATTGTAGCCAGTCTAAACTTCAC
>JACMIU010000174.1 GCA_014380985.1 Armatimonadota bacterium
CGGTCGCGGCGTGTGCGGGCGACTTCCCGCGAAATCTCCTCGTACTCTTCCGGGTACAGATACTTGAACGCCAAATCCTCTAACTGCCACTTGACCTGCCAGATACCGAGGCGGTGCGCGAGCGGCGCGAAGATCTGCATCGTTTCTTCCGCCACCTTTTGTTGCCGCACGGGAGAAAGCCCCGCCAGCGTTCTCATGTTGTGGAGGCGGTCGGAAAGTTTAATCACCATGACGCGGAAATCTTTCGCCATGGCGAGCAAAATCTTCCGCAGGTTTTCGGCGGACGAGCGCGTTTCGAGTCGCTTTTTATTTCGCGGGTGGGGGGCAACAAACACGGCTACGTCTTTGGGCGCGGGCGCGGCGACACCGGGCAGTTCGGCGGCACGGCGTTCAAAGTCGGTGAGTTTGAGTTTCGTGACGCCGTCCACTAAGTCGGCGATTTCGCCCCCGAACACCTCGGCGAGTTCGTCGCGGGAAACGCCGCAATCCTCGATAACGTCATGAAGGAACCCGGCACACAGGCTCGGCGTATCCATCTCCAGTCCGGCGAGGATATTGACCACCTCAATCGGGTGCTTGATATACGGCTCCCCGGTGCGGCGAAACTGCCCCTCGTGCTTGGCGGTCGCGTATTCGTGCGCCCGCCGAAGTAGCACGGCGTCGGCGGGCGTGGTGTAGCCCTTGACTTTTTGCAGGATGGAATCAATGTTCGTGGGCATGAAGGGTAACGGATAGTATACCGTGTTTCCGTCGGGTTTCGCCACAAAGAAAGTCTGTTTCTCAGGGCGAGCGCATCTAATTTTCTCCCCGGCACGCCGGTTCAATACACCACCTTGTTGAGCGGATACTCCACCAAACCGGTTGCCCCGGCGCGTTTCAGCGCGGGAATCAGTTCGCGGGCCTCCTGCTCGTCAATGATAATCTCGACCGCGAACCCCGAATCGCCCCAGAGCGGCGATACCGTCGGGCGTTTTAGGCTGGGTAGTTGCGCGACTACGGCGTCAAACGATTCCGCCGCGACGTTCATCTTTAATCCGACTAACGATTCGGCGTGAAGCGCACCGGTCAAGAGAAGCGCGATATTCTCGATTTTGGCGCGTTTCGCCGGGTCTGCCCACGCCGCGTGGTTGGCGACAAGGCGCGTGGTGGAGACGAGAAGCGTGTCCACAATCCGCAAATTGTGAGCGCGAAGGCTGGAACCGGTTTCGGTGTTGACCACAATCGCATCGGCGAGTTGCGGCACTTTCACTTCGTCCGCGCCCCACGAAAACTCAATGTCGGCGACCACCCCATGCCCGGCGAAATACCGCTCGGCGAGGCGCACATACTCGGTAGCGATTCGTTTCCCGGCTAAATCCGCCGCCCTGGTAATCGGCGAATCGTCCTTCACCGCCAGCACCACGCGAATCGGGTTTCGCGTGACTTTGCTATAGACCAGCTCGCAAACCTCGTGAACATCGGCGGCGTTGTCCTCAATCCAGTCCTTGCCAGTCAGCCCGGCGTCAATGATGCCATCCTGCAAGTAGCGCGGTATTTCCTGCGGGCGCATCAATATCGCTTTTAGTTCGGCGTCGTCCACGGTCGGTTGGTACGAGCGCGAATCCACGCGGATATTCCAACCCGCTTTCGCAAACAGTTTGAAAGTCGCGTCCTGCAGACTTCCTTTGGGCAATCCTAAAACCAGTTCCATGCCGTTAGTATAGCGGATTCGGTAGGTTTCGGGTAGCCACGAATCCCGGTTGCGGGCGCGACAGACACGCGGTATACTACGTTTCGCCTCGGACGACATCTTCGCCTCCGAACGTGCTTGATACATTCGCCGTCCTCGGCGACCGTAATCTCGGTCGGTTGGCTCAGTGGTAGAGCACTGCCTTCACACGGCAGGGGTCACAAGTTCGAATCTTGTACCGACCATATTTCTTCAAAATCGAAATGATGTGTTAGCAATATGGCTATCTAAAACGAGGCGCGATATACGGCGACAGAATAATCAGAGAGAAGAGAAAAGCGCAAGATAAGATAAGAACGAAACTGTTTGTAGGTGTGCACTGTTTGACGTATCCTATCGTCGCTAAAACGATGCCCACCAAAATGGAAAGCGGCCAATAGTAATTCAGAAAGTTCCAAGCCGGACTCCATAAGGAACGTGCCATCAGTTCGCTACTTTTCAACTCATAGATAACCAATAACCCCGCGAGACTTGGCAACAAAACAAGCGCAAGCGCGGTAGTAGCGAGGTGGCTTCTTTTCTCAACAGGCGACGTTGCTTGTGATAGTTTCATAGAGTCATTGTACCAGCAAGAAGCATTTTGCAAAAGGCAATCGCTCATGAATCGCTGATCACAGTAGGTCTATCAAGCCGTCTACCGCCCCGTTTTATAAAACCCTTGCATTTCGATAGAAAATGTCGGCATAATAGAGCCATGAAATTATCTCGCCGCCATATCTTTGCCGCTCTCGCTCTTGCCGCGCTACCGACGCCGGGGTTCGCGGGCGATACCGCGCCGGGAAGCCATGCGCACACCATCGCCCTCGCTAAAGACGCCGCCCCGCGCTCCTATCGCTTGTATATTCCGCCCGGCTACGACAAAGCCAAACCCGCGACGCTTGTCGTCATGCTCCACGGACGCGGCGGCGACGCCGTGCGTACCGGAGCAATGTACGGCTGGAACGATCTCGCGGACAAGAACGGTTTCGTCGTCGCCTACCCGGAGGCATTGCCCGATTCGCAAGAACAGCGGGCGTGGAACGCGGTCTTCACCACCGGGCAAAAAGCCGATGACGTGGCGTTTTTGTCCGCGCTCCTTGCTCACTTGCAAACGTCGCTCGCTGTGGACACCAAGCGCGTATACCTCGTCGGGCATTCCAGCGGCGCGATGATGACGTACCGGTTCGCGGCGGAAAAGGGCGACACTCTTGCGGCAATCGGCGTGGTCGCGGGCAGCATCGGGAGCGATTTCGGCGTTCCCGGCGCAACGGGCGGGCGCACTATCCGCGTCGCCAAGCCGGTCGCGCCCGTGCCATTAGTCGCGTTCCACGGCAAAGCCGACCCGATTGTGCCGTTCGATTGGCACGACAAGAAAGGCGAACCGCCGATATTCCGATTCGTTCCCGCGCCCGAATCGGTGCGATTGTTCGTGAGCGCGAACGGGGCAGAAGCGACGCCGAAGCGCGAAGAGTCGTTCGCGGGCAATGTCGTCAAGGAAACCTTCGTGGGCAAGAGCGGCGCGGATGTCGTTTTCTACCAGATCGGCGACGGCAACCACAAATGGCCCGGCGCGAAGTACACCGCCGAGGAAGAAGCCTCGTCGTATGGCGCGGCGAATAAGCAGGTCAATGCCACCGCGCTGATTTGGGAGTTTTTCAAAGCGCATCCGCGCTGATAGAAAAGAACGGTTTCACCGGTGCGCCCGCATGGGTACGGTTTTGTTGTAGCGCGAAGGAGAGTGTATGAGCGACAAAGACGATTTGCAGGGCTTGTGGAAAATCGAAAGCATGATGCACCGGGGACAAACCGTGGGCTACAGCACCACGCACTGGGAGTTCGACGGCGACCGCGTTCTGGAACTAATCCCGAACTACGTGGACGGCGGCACATGGGCGACGTTCACCCTCGACGAAACCGCGAACCCGAAGCGGATGGAGCAGGCGTATACGTTCCCGACTGACGACGGCGGAACGCGCACACAGTCGCACAAGCAGTGCTACGAGTTATCCGGCGACACGCTTACCGTGGGCGGCGCGGTCGTGTACGGCGATTATCCGCCTGAAATCAGCGACGCGGTTTCCAC
>JACMIU010000017.1 GCA_014380985.1 Armatimonadota bacterium
ACGTTCAAGGGGACGACGGGCGTTTGCACTGGTTCGGTGGCTCCGAAGCGTTCACCGGGCTTTCCGTCGGGGCGATGCAAACGTTGATCGAACTCGGATTTCTCGATAGCAACGGTAATCAAAACCTTTCGCCGACCGCAGACGTATTCCTGCGATTCATGAAGCGTTTTCCGCACTTCACCGCCATCGGTTACGCGATTCACCCCGACCGTGCGGATGTCCGCATCAGCATTGAAGGCGTGGAATCCAATGGAACGCCGCTTAGCACAGAAGCCTTAGCCGCGTTTGAGGAGTTAGCGAACGGGGCGGACGAATGCGACATTATTCTGCCGGACTTTGCACGATGCTGGTGGGATTAATCGCTACCCCGCTATTATCGCTTTTGCTATATCGTCCCCAGCAAGGCTACGTCTACTTTGCGGACGTTTCAACACGTATCATTGTGAAGCCGTTCACAACTTTGTTGTCGAAGTTTATGTATTGATAGCCGTGCGACGATTTGGCGAGGTCGTAGTACCAAGCCTCGCCCGTCACCGTGGCTGTTTTACGCCACGGTTCCCCTAAGGTATCGCGCACCGTTTGCATAGAGTCGCCGCTTTTTATTGTCGGTTGGGACGTAGAGAGTTTGTCGGATACCGTCGCTGTATCCGTTTCATCGCCGGTGCAACATTGGTTCGCTTCCAGATAAGCGATTTTATTTTCCAGCGTTTCGATGCGCTCGATGGCGGTGTCGAGCCGCTTCTCAATGGCGATTTGACGTTCTTGATTGACGCGAACTGCGTTCGCCAACAAGGGAGAGATCTGCTGTAGACAGGCAAGGAATCCGGTGCCGAAAATAATCAGCGATATAGTTTGCACATTTTTGCCAAAACGACCCGCATTTGTGTTCGTCATCTACTACCCGTGCCTTTCATGCCGCACCTGCCCTATTTCTATCAAGGGTGGTTTTATGGAATACGACAGTATACCCAAAAAAGGGAAAACAAGCAGGTCTTCTTTCGCCGCATATGTGCCGTTGCGCGAAACGCCGCCGCGCCGTACAGTAGCCTATGGCAAACCAAACGTGGATTCTGCACACGGACGGCGCGTGCAAGGGCAACCCCGGTCGCTCCGGTGTCGGCGTCGCCCTGTACAAACCGGACACGACCGAACCGGCATACACCGTCGCCGAGCGGATCCCCGACACGACCAACAACGTCGCCGAGTATTCCGCGCTGATACGCGGTTTGAAGGAAGCGTTGCTACGCGGGGCGGATAATATCGAGGCGCGAACCGATTCCGAGCTGATGGCGCACCAAATCAACGGACGCTACAAAGTGTCGTCGCCGCACATCGCCGTGCTTCATGCCGAGGCGAAGGGCTTACTCAAGCGGTTCGCGTCGGCGAAGGTAAAGCACGTGTTGCGCGGCGAGAACGCGCTTGCCGACAAACTCGCCAACCAAGGCGTGGCGGGCGAGTTGCCGGCTAAATGATCCACTACAACGTCACCACGATGGTGTTCTTCGCGCCCTTCGTG
>JACMIU010000175.1 GCA_014380985.1 Armatimonadota bacterium
GCCGGAAGGTGTTGAGATGGTGATGCCGGGGGATAACGTTTCGATTGAAGCGGAACTGATCAACCCGATTGCGATGGAAGAGGGTTTGCGTTTTGCGATTCGTGAAGGCGGTCACACCGTCGGCGCGGGCGTCGTCGCAAAGGTAATTGCATAACATAAACGAAAAGCGAGGTTGCACCGCGAAACCGGTTGTCAACCTCGCTTTTTCGTGACCGCCGACGCATACCCGCGTCGTCTACATACGAAAGAAATCATGCGAAAAGATACGAACAAAGTCCGCATTCGGCTCCGCGCTTTTGATCACCGTTTGCTTGATCAATCCGCCGAAAAGATTGTGGAAACCGTGCGCCGAACCGGTGCGCGAATCAGTGGACCCGTGCTACTGCCGACCGAAAAACGCCGCTTCACCGTTCAGCGGTGTGCCACCATTGACAAAGAGTCCATGGAGCATTTTGAACTGCGAACGCACAAGCGGATGATTGATATTTTGTCGCCGGGTCCGAAAACGATTGACGCGCTGATGCGCCTCGACCTGCCGAGTGGCGTAGACATCGAAATCAAACTTTAGGAATTGAACCGCAAAGATGCCAAGAGCGCGAAGTCAGGCGAAACGACGTTTCTGCCGACCAGAAAAGATTCTTAAGATTTCTTTCTCTGAACTTGGCGTTCTCCGCGTCTTGGCGGTTGGAACGAAAGAAAGCCGCGTCACGCAAGGGTAACGTTTTTGTAAAAAACGGATGCCCCCATGTGCGCCGTGGAGGAAAACAACTATGTCGGTACGAGGAATGTTGGGCAGAAAAGTCGGCATGACGCAGATTTTTGACGCCGAGGGAAAAATGGTTCCGGTAACGGTGCTTGCCGTGGAACCGAACGTGGTCTCGCAAGTGCGAACCGTGGACAAAGACGGCTATTCCGCCGCACAACTGGCGTATCAAGATGTGAAGGTCACGCGCCTAACCCGCCCGGCGCAAGGACATCTTGCCGCCGCCGGTGTCGCGCCGAAGAAACATTTGCGCGAGTTCGCCATTCAGGATGGTAAGACGGTCGAAGCGGGACAGGCAATCACCGCTACTGACGTGTTCGCCGAAGGCGAACGTATCCAAGTCGCGGGAACTACTAAAGGCAAGGGTTTTGCCGGTGTGGTCAAGCGGTACGGGTTCCGCGGGCAGGAAGCGTCGCACGGTTCGTCCTTGAACGGACGGCTCCCGATGTCTTCGGGCGCGACCGATGCCGCCCGCGTTTTCAAAGGAACGCGCAAGCCGGGACACATGGGCGACGAGCGCATGACACAGCAGGGCTTGAAGGTGATCCGCATTGACAACGACCGGGACATCATTCTGATTAAAGGAGCTATTCCCGGCGCGAACGGCGGACTGGTGATGCTGGAAAAAATGCACCGTGTTATCCGCGAGCCACAACAACTGGTGCAAACCAAATCGAGCAAGAAGAAATAATTTTTCTTGCCGCGAACGGGATTATTTCCGTTCGCCATTACTGCGGGATACCCGGCTTCGGTCGGTATCCCGTGCCGTGCTAAAGTGTCGCGTCTCCCGCGAAAAAAGTGGTTTCGCTTTTTTCGCGTAGCGGCAATTGTATACGGCAACACGAACAAAAACGGAGAAATAGATACTATGCCAACCGTGGCAATTACAACAAGGGGCGGCGGACAAGCCAGCGAAATCGTTCTTTCCGAACGGGTTTTCGGCGCGAAAGCCAATATCCCCCTCATTCACCAAGCGGTGAAAGCGGAACTCGAAAATCGGCGACAGGGAACGAAAAACTCGCTCGGTCGCTCGGATATGGATTCGGGTGGGGCGAAGCCCTACAAGCAAAAAGGAACCGGACGCGCACGGCAAGGCTCGAAAGCCGCACCGCACTTCCGGCACGGTGGCAAGGCGTTGTCTTTCCACCCGCGTGACCTCGGTCATGGCTTGCCGAAAAAGATGCGACGCGGGGCGATTCGCGCCGCGCTGTCGGCGAAACTTGCCGCGAGCGAACTGATTATCGTGGACGATTTGCCAATGGACGGCGCGATTTCCACGAAAACGGCGGCGACGTTTTTGAACGAAGTCGCGGCGAACGCGAAAAAGCGCATGGTCGTGGTCGAGTCGCACGGCGACGTGGTGATTAAGTCGGTTCGCAACATCGCGGGTGTCACCGTTCGCGTCGCGCCGGAGTTTTCGGCGCGTGACGTTGTGGATGGCGGCATCGTGATTTTAACCCGTGGCGCGGTGGCAAAAATCGAGGCGGTTCTTGGCGATAAGGCAGATGCCCCGGTCGTTCCTGCTACCACTATCGAAGTCAGCGAAGGAGAAACCAATGCCTGATTTATATCAAGTTATCGAGCGACCGCTCATCACCGAAAAGGCGTTGGGCTTGACCGAGCAGAACCAGTATGCTTTCGTCGTCCACAAAGACGCCAACAAGCACCAGATTAAAGAAGCCGTGGAAGCGTTGTTTACGCAGCCCGATGGCTCCGCACTAACCGTTGCCACGGTGAATACCGTGAACCGGAAGCCGAAATCGAAGCGGTTCCGCGCTTTCGGACGGCAGACGCTCGGTAAATCCGGCGGCATGAAAAAAGCGTTCGTGACTCTGGTCGCGGGGCAGACGATCCAGATTTACGAGGGAGTATAAAGTTAAATGGCAGTACGAAAATACAAACCCGTAACACCGGGTCGCCGCTTTATGGCAATCGCGTCGTATGACGAAATCACCAAAGGCAAGCCGGAAAAAGCGTTGCTTCGCCCTCTGAAGCATTCGGGCGGACGTAATAACTCCGGTAAAATGACGGTTCGCAACCACGGCGGCGGCAACAAAACCATGTATCGCTTAGTGGACTTCAAGCGACAAAAAGACGGCATGATGGCGGAAATCATCGCTATCGAGTACGATCCGAACCGCACTTGCCGTATCGCCTTGATTCAGTACGAGGACGGCGTCAAGTCGTATATCCTCGCGCCGACCGGTATCAATGTCGGCGAGAAAATCTCGTCGGGCGCGGACGCGGACATTCGTTCGGGCTGTTGTCTGCCTTTGCAGAATATCCCGGTCGGTTCGCTGATTCACAACGTCGAACTGCATCCCGGTCGCGGCGGTCAAATGGCGCGGTCGGCGGGCAACTACGCGCAACTGATGGCGAAAGAGGAAAAGTACGCTTTGCTTCGTTTGCCGTCGAGCGAAATGCGCCGTGTGCTGATTACCTGCCGGGCAACCGTCGGGCAGGTCGGCAACCTCGAACACGAGAACGAGAAAAAGGGCAAAGCGGGCAAGAACCGCTGGCTCGGACGCACCCCGCACGTTCGCGGCGTAGTGATGAACCCGCGAGACCACCCGCATGGTGGTGGCGAGGGCAAGTCGCCGGTCGGTCGCAAAAAGGGCCCCGTGTCCGCGACCGGCGTGTTGGCTCTTGGCTTCAAGACCCGGCGCAACAAGTCCACGGACAAATATATCGTCAAGCGACGCAACGCGAAATAAGCCAATCGGGGTTTACTGTTTTGCGTCCATGTTGGCAAGCCCGTTTACGGCTTGACCACGCGGAAAGCGGCGTTTTCACTTCATGGTGAGAACGCCACCGCATAAGGAAAAACTATGGGACGTTCTTTGAAAAAGGGCCCGTTCGCGGAGCCTAAACTAC
>JACMIU010000176.1 GCA_014380985.1 Armatimonadota bacterium
CTGGGAGTCAACGACAACGTGTACGACCCGGCGAAGCACCATGTTATCTCGAACGCTTCCTGCACCACGAACGGCTTGGCTCCGGTCGCCAAAGTTTTGCACGAAACGTTCGGCATCGAAAAAGGCTTGCTGACCACGATTCACGCCTACACGAACAGCCAGCGCACCGTGGACACCGCCGCGAAAGATTTGCGCGACGCCCGCGCCGCCGCGCAAAACATCGTGCCTTCCGCGACCGGCGCGGCGAAAGCCGTCGGCTTGGTGATTCCCGAACTGCAAGGCAAGTTCACTGGCATGGCGTTCCGCGTTCCGACTCCGACCGTTTCCGTGGTGGACTTTACCGCCCTTCTGTCGCGTGACGCCTCCCCTGCCGACATCAACGCGGCGATGAAATCCTACGCCGACGGCGCGATGAAGGGTTATTTGCAGTACACCGAAGACCAAACGGTCTCGACCGACTACAAAGGCAACCCGCATTCGAGCATCTTCTCTGCATACGACACGATTGGCTTAGGAAACTTCGTCAAGGTAGTCGCGTGGTACGACAACGAGTGGGGCTACAGCAACCGGGTCGCCGACCTGCTTCACTTCCTCGCGCAAAAAGGGTTGTAAGCTATTGCCACTCCGACGCCTTCCCTTGTACGTGCGAGCGACAAAGGAAGGCGTCTTTGTATAAACCAACCAAGACCGGTAGAACGGAGTTTTATTCATGGAACGAAAGACGGCGGCGGATTATCCGCAAGAGTTGCTGAACCTGTTTGACGGATATGTGCACGGCGCGATTGATCGCCGCGCCTTTTTGGATGGGGCGCAGAAGTTCGCTGTCGGTGGATTGACCGCGGCGGCGATTTTCGAGAGTCTGCGCCCCAACTACGCTTGGGCGGAGCAAGTTCCCAAGACCGACAGCCGTATCAAAACGGAGTACGTCACGGTTCCTTCGCCGAAGGGGAACGGCAGTATCAAGGGCTATCTCGTGCGACCGGCGAAGGCGACCGGAAAACTGCCGGGGGTGATTGTCGTCCATGAAAATCGCGGGTTGAACCCGTATATCGAGGATGTCGCCCGACGACTCGGCACGGAAAACTTTGTCGCATTCGCGCCGGACGGCTTGACCTCGGTGGGCGGCTATCCGGGCGATGACGAAAAGGGCGGCGAACTGTTCCGCACCGTTGACCGACCGAAGATGAATGAGGACTTCGTCGCGGCGGCGAAATGGTTAAAGGCACACGCACAGTGTTCCGGCAAAATCGGCGCGGTGGGCTTCTGCTTCGGCGGGGCGGTCACGAATATGCTGGCGGTAACGCTCGGCGCAGACCTTGCCGCCGGTGTTCCTTACTACGGTGGACAGCCGAATGCCGAAGATGCCGCGAAGGTCAAGTCGCCGCTTTTACTGCAATACGCGGGACTGGATAAGCGCGTCAACGACGGTTGGCCCGCCTATGAGGCGGTGCTGAAGGCGCATAAAGTGCCGTACACGGCGCATATCTACGAGGGGGCGAACCACGGTTTTCACAACGACACGACTCCCCGTTACGACGAAGCCAGTGCCAAACTTTCGTGGAAACGCACCCTCGATTTTTTCAACAAGCACGTGCGCGGGTAAG
>JACMIU010000177.1 GCA_014380985.1 Armatimonadota bacterium
TGCCGCCGACACCGAGAAACCAGCCGTGCTTCGCGGCGCGTTCGGCGTCGCCCGCGTCCCCGGCGAAGCAGTGCAGAATAATAGATATGCCGTCCGCTTCGGCTTCGAGCAGAGCCAGCGTTTCGGGGTACGCTTCGCGGCAGTGAATCACGACGGGCAAACCGGTTTCACGGGCAATACTCAATTGCGCCCGAAACGCGCTTTCCTGCGCGTCGCGGGGGGACAAATTGCGGTAAAAATCGTAGCCGATTTCGCCGATGGCAACGGTGCGCCCGTGGGCGGCGAGTTCGCGCAACCGACTTTCGGTCGCCGGGGTGTAGTTCGCCGCTTCGTGCGGATGAACGCCGACGGTGGCGAAAATGCGTGAATCGCCTTCCGCCAGCATCACGGCGCGTTCCGAGGACGCTAAATCGTAGCCGACCACGATATGCGTGTGAACCCCAGCAAGCGTCGCCCGCTCCATGACGCCGGGGAGGACGTTTGCCGCCCCTAAATCCTTGTTGTTCAGATGAACGTGTGTATCAATCATATGCCATCGTATCGCCGCCGAACGGCACTACGCTAAACGAGTTTCTCGCCGGAGTCGCTTCGTGTCCCGTTAAAGTCGCCGTTGTCTTTGTCGTCACGAAGGCGGGCGATTTGCCGCAGTGTCAAAAACTCCATCGCGTTTTCGAGAGTCACCATGCCGACCACTGCGCTTTCCGGCGTTTCGCGGATAAGCACCGGGGCGCGGCGCAGGGCGTGGCTCGACAGTAGGTAGTCCTGCAAAGGTTCGCCCGGCGTGGCGAAAACCACCTCCCGATCCATGAACGACGCCACATACGCCGAGTCGCCCTCACGCGCTAACCCTCGCAACAGTTGCGACCGCGACAGCATCCCGACAATATCGCCGCCCGCCACTACCGGGAAATCCTGCTGACTGCCGAGGAGCAGAACGTCCGCTGCGTGTTTCAATGTGTCGCCATGCGCGAGGGTGTGGTATTCGCGCATCATCGCGTCCGAGATAGGCGCGTCCGACATCACATCGCGGGACTGCTCCGCCGCCCGTTCCTGCCCCGCCGCGAAGTAAACGAACAGCGCGATAATCACAAGAAAATAGTTTTGTGGGTTGCCCCAAACGCCGAAGCCGGTCAGCGCGAGCAACACCGCGACGACCTGCCCGATTCCCGCCGCGATTTGCGTGGCACGAACGCGCCCGATTTTCAGGGCGAGTGCCGCCCGAAGCACACGCCCGCCGTCCATGGGAAAAGCGGGAATCATGTTGAACACCACCAGCATGATGTTGGAATACAGAAGCATCGTCAGGTAATGCGTCCCCGCCGACGCTATACCGCCGCCGCGAATCAGCCCGCTAATGCGCTCGATAGCGGTTTCGCCGGTGAAAAACTGCATATACGTGGCAAGAAGTCCGACGATAACGACGTTCACGAGCGGGCCCGCAACCGCGATTAACAGTTCGTGCCGCGCCCGCGGGGTTTCCTCGATACTCGCCACGCCGCCAATCGGATACAGCACAATATCGCGCACTCCGTAGCCGAGCCGCTGGGCGACCAGCGAGTGTCCGAGTTCGTGCAAAACGACGCAGAAAAACACGGCGATTAAAAAGCCCGCCTGCACCAGTCCCGTGCCGCCATAGCCGCTGATGGCGATAAAGGCGAGCAGGAGCAGAAAGGTAAAGTGTAGGCGAATCGGGATGCCGGACACGACGGCGACGCGCACCGACCACGAGTGTCGGGCTTCGTTTTGCTGGTCGGTTTTCGGGGCGGGGTTGATCGGTGTACTCATACGTTTGGTTTCTATACCCGTAATACGACTTTTGTACCGGGTTTCGTTTCGCTGCCGCGCCGCGCCGGTAACGCGGTGACAATACTTTTATTGTGCGCTTCTGTGCCTCCTGAAAAAATGCAAGAATGGCGAGTGGGGTTCTGGTACAATCTATCCACACAAGTTACCGAGCGCGAAAGTGAAAGGCATGAGATCGTTCGACAAAAAACATAGACACTACGGTGGATCGAATCGCAAAGGCGGTGATTGACCGGATAGTAGAGCGTTCGGAACGGAACCGGATGGTGTGAACTGTCGCGCAATGGATCATTGAACTGCAAAGTGCGGAAGGCGAAGCACACGAAATCAACACGCAGGAGGACGGGGACAATGAGTGAACCAGTCGAAGCCGGGGACAGCCTCGCGGGTAAA
>JACMIU010000018.1 GCA_014380985.1 Armatimonadota bacterium
GTGCGTCTGAACGATAGCGGCGACATAGCCAGTATTCTGGACAAACGCGCAAACCGCGAATTGCTTTCCGCACCGATGCGCCTTGCCTTTTTGCAAGAAAAGCCGCAACAACATCCGGCGTGGAACATGGACTGGGACGACCGCAAATTGCCTCCGGTCGGTTACATGGACGGGACGGCAAAGATTCGCGTCGTGGAAAACGGCGCGGCGCGGGTTGCCGTACAAGTCGAGCGGTCGGCACGCGGCTCCCGGTGCTTTCAAACGGTTCGGTTATCAACCGGAACCGCGGGAGATCGAATTGAGTTCGTTTCCGATATTGATTGGCAAACTTCCGAAAGCAGTTTGAAAGCCGTTTTCCCGCTCGCCGTTTCTGCGCCTGAAGCGACTTACAGCGAGGGGATTGGCACGGTGCAACGCGGAAATAACAACCCGAAAATGTACGAAGTCCCTGCTCAAGAATGGTTTGATTTGACTTCGGAAAGCGGCGGTTACGGGGTTTCGGTTCTAAGCGAAGCCAAATATGGATCGGACAAACCGGATGATTCGACGCTACGTCTAACACTTTTATACACTCCCGGTGTTCGCGGACGGTTTCAGCATCAAGCCACACAGGACTGGGGACATCACGAAATCAAATACGCCCTGCAGGGTCACGCCGGGGACTGGCGTACCGCTCGCACGGCGAATCAGGCGGCACGGTTCAACCAACCGCTACTGGTTTTCCAAACGCCGTCGCACAACGGGGAACGCGGGCGAACTTTTTCCTTTTTGAATCTGAATCAGCCCAATGTCACCGTTGCCGCCCTGAAAAAAGCCGAAGATAGTGAAGAAGTAATTGTGCGTGTTTTCGAGACGCATGGCAAAGATTCTTCCGGGGTTCGATTGAAAACGGCGTCGCCGATTACCGCGGTACGCGAAGTGGATGGGCAGGAGCGAAAAATCGCACAAACCGGCAATCTCACGATTCAAAAAGGTGCACTGATTTTCGATATGAAATCATACCGTCCGCGTGCTTTTGCTCTAACCCTGCAAAAGCCCCCCCCCGCTCAAAAAATGGCGCAGGACATTCCTTTGCCTCTTGCGTTCGACCTTGCAACGGCGAGTTCCAGAGCCGGTAAAACGGATGGTGCATTCAGTGCCGACAAACGTTCGTATCCGGGAGAACGGCTACCGAAAACTCTCCGCTCGGCGGGCGTGACGTTTCAACTCGCTTCCGCAATACGCTCTAATGCGAATGCCGTTGCTTGTGCGGGACAAACCGTGAAACTACCTCTTTCCCCAGCTACTGCCCCGCGCTTTTTGTATCTGCTTGCCGCCGCGCAAACGGATACGACCACTGCTCTGGAATTCATAGGCGCGAATCGTCAACCAGTCACCGTGCCTCTCAAGGTGCAGGGTTGGGATGGGTATGTCGGTCAATGGCACACTCGCTTGTGGGAAGGAGAAATACCTCAAAAAGACGCGGCGGTCTGGAACAATACGTTCGCGGGGTTGACGCCCGGTTACATCAAACGCGACCCGGTGGCGTGGTACTCGGATCAGTTACGATTGGCAGACGGGACAAGAGATCCGTACCATTTTTGCTACTTGTTCCGCTACGCCGTTCCAATCCCTGATGGAGCCGATAGTTTCACACTGCCGAAAATGCCTTCGGTGCGCGTTTTCGCGGCAACGGTTTCTCATCATAACGCTGATCTGCCCCCCGCCGATGCACTTTACGATGTTCTTCCGGTACAATAGATTCATCCATCCGTTCGTTACCGATGCCTGACCTATGCCGCCACCGCTCAAAATCTCCCTACTTACCGCGTTTTGGTACGGCGCACTGTCCGCGCTACTGATTTTCGTGGTTGCGCCATGGCTCCATGCGGGCGCGGGCTACGCGTTCCGAGACGGCGTGACGCTTCCGATATACCAGCGCAACGCGCTTGTTTCCGCCGTTATCGGCTACGTGCTACTTTGCGGGGTGCTGATTTGGGGCGATGCGAGCCGCCGCAATAGTGCCGCGAACGCGCCGGGGCGGTAAAATCACGTTATGATGTCCGCTAAAGATTCCGCTACCGCCAAACCGCGCTTCAAAGTAGACCCCGCACTAATCATTACCATTTTCGTGGGATGTATCGCCGGGTATTTTGTGGTGAAATACGCCGCGACCACGATCCCGAACCGCGCCGTGGGCGGGCTTGCCGCGAATGTCGCCGGGGATGTTAAGGTCGAGGAAAAGCCGTTGTACGAACTCGGAGCCGTGGGCGATGTGCGCGGTATTGGGTTTGCGTCGGACGGCAACCTGTTTGTTGGCGACCGCGACGGGCTGACACTGCGCGATCCCAAAACCGGCAAAACCGTGCGAACCTTCGACACCGATGGCAACGGGGTACGCACCGCCGCCGCGACGCCGGGCGGCGGCGCGATTGCCGCCGGACTATCGTACAGCGGCGAAGTGCGCTTTTTCGGGGCGAATGAGCCGAAGCCGGTGTTGTCGTTTCGCTCTGTGACCGACCAAGAACAACAAAGCGTGGCATTTTCGCCGGACGGCGAATCTATCGCGGCGGGCGGTTTCGACAAAACCGTGCGCGTCTACCGCGCCGGGGATGCCGCCGCCCCGAAGGTCAAAGCCGGTTCGGTGTTCGACACCACGAAACAAAGCGGCACAAAGGCGAAATTAGAATCGCTCCCCATCAAGGCGGGCGACACGATTAGCGCGGTTTGCTTCGCGCCGGACGGCAAAACCCTCGCGGTTGCCACGGGCCCGAAAGCGACGATTTACGACGCCAAAACCGGCAAGGCGGGGCAGGTGCTTTTCGCCGACAAAGAAACGATTACCGCCGTGGCGTTCGCGCCGGACGGCAAAACGCTCGCGGTCGGTGCGGCAAGCGGCGTGATTACGCTGTTTGAGACCGCTACCGGGCGGCAGTCCGGCGAAATCAAGGGCTTAGGCGAAACCGGTAAAAACGCCAATGCTTTCGGTCTTTCCGGCAACAATAGCGGGGGCGTTTCCGCCATGATTTACGCCCCGAACGGCAAAAGCATCTACGCCGCCCTAAAATCCGGTATCCTGTCGCAAAGCGACGTGGCGACCGGCAAGTCGCTGAAACTGTTCGCGCCTGACGCTTCCCCGCTTCCCGCCGCGCTCTCGCTCGCGCTTTCCCCCGATGCCAAACGCGCCGCCCTCGGCTACGCGGACGGCTCGGTTCGCGTGTGGGACTTGAAATGATGCTACCGCCCGCTCTCCCGGCAACGATTGTCGCCGCGCCGTGTTCGCTTTCCGGCGATATTCGCGCCCTTGCTGTTTCCGGTCGCACGGTGATGGTGCGCCTTCCTGTGGGCTACGACCTACTCATAAACGCAAAACGCCGTTACCCGGTACTGTATCTGCTCGACGGGCAGAATGTTTTCGACGACGCCACGGCGTTCGCGGGCGAGTGGCACGCCGACGAAACCGCGACGCGCCTTGAGGCGGCGGGGAAAATAGTGCCAGTCATAATCGTTGCCGTGTATAACGCGGGCGCGGAGCGGGTGAACGAATATACGCCGGTCAAGGACGCCAAACTAAATGCGGGCGGCGGCGCGGTCGCTTACGGCAAGTGGATGGCGGACACGCTCAAACTGGCGATTGACCGCGCCTATCGCACCAAGACCGACACGGCGAACACCGCGATTGGCGGTTCATCGCTCGGTGGGCTGTTCGCGCTTCATCAGTCGTTGACCGCGCCGAATGTTTGGGGCAAAGCGGCGGTACTGTCGCCGTCGGTGTGGTGGGCGGAAAGGGCGATTCTGCAAACCGTAGCGACCGCGCCGAAACAGCCGGTGCGCCTTTGGGTGGACATCGGCACGGCGGAGGACAAAAGCGGCAACGCACTGGCGGGGGCGCAAGCATTGCGCGACGCGCTCACGGCGCGAGGCTATAAACCCGGATCCGACTTTTCCTACACCGAAGCCGTCGGCGCGGCGCACAACGAGGCGGCGTGGTCGGCGCGGTTCGGCGACGCGCTAACCTACCTGTTCCCGCGCTAATCGCGGGCGAGCGAATCGCCCCCCGCTTCAAGGGCTTCTATCACGGCGTCGCCCATCTGCACGATACTCACGGTGGCTTCGCCCGGCGCGGCGATGTCGGCGGTTCGCAAGCCGGTGTCCAAAATGTGCGTGACCGCGTTTTCAATGGCTACGGCGGCATCTTCCGCGCCGAGCGAGTAGCGCAGTAGCATGGCGACCGAAAGAATCGTGGCAAGCGGATTGGCGACGCCCTGCCCGGCAATGTCGGGCGCGGAACCGTGGCACGGTTCGTACAGTCCGAACGTGCCAACCGCGGTTGTCCGGGTTCCGCGCGACGCGGACGGCAACATTCCGAGCGACCCAC
>JACMIU010000178.1 GCA_014380985.1 Armatimonadota bacterium
CACGGAGCGGGCGCGAGCCGCCTTGGCGGCGCTCGGCCGGGCTCTTGGCACTCTCCATGCGAGACTGCAAATCCAAAACCTTGCGCCGTCGTATATAATAGTAGTCGTCGGGAAGCGCTGGCGGCCATTCTCCCCACACGAGAAGCGGCAGATCCACGATCTTCTTCCACTCGTCGGACACACAGATATTGAGCATTCCCGACAGGAACGACGGTAGCACGTTTTCGCCGCCCGGTTGGTGCGCCGCCGTGTGGTACTCGTCCACCATCTCATCGGTAACGATGGAGGCTTGCGCGAACAGGCGCGTGGTCATGTAGTTGCGGATGCCGGATTTTGACGAAATCGCGTTGTAGATGGTCGTGCCGAGAACCGGCGCGGAAAGCACGGTGCGCCCGATTTCGGAGCGGTTCCCCGGCTTGCTGGCGAGTTCCTCGATTCCCGTGGGACAGACCAACACCAACCGGCGGAAAAGCTTCGGGTCGCGCCCCGACAACGCCACGACGTATGCCGCCGAAAGCGAAGTCGCAATCACGTCGCATTCGCCGCGCCCTTCGCCGACCTTGATCACGCGGCGGCAGAAATCGTCCAAAAGTGCGACATACGTTTCGGCGGAATAGGCAATCGCGGGCTTGTCGGATTTGCCGAAGCCGAGCAAATCGAGCGCATAAACCGTGTATTGCTTCGTTAGTTCGTCCCAAACCTGCTTCCACTCATACGACGAGCAACCCGCGCCGATACCGTGAACCAGCAGAAGCGGTGGTCCCGAACCGGCTTTTTTGTAGAACACATCGCCCTCGGCGGTCGGGAAGTAGCGCACTTCGCCGCCGGGCAGCTTAGTCGTGAGCGGCGGGGTTTTATAGAAAATGAAGGCGTTGGCGAGAGCCGCCGCGCCGATAGTCGCCCCCGCTACCAGTAGCCCAGTCAATAAGCCGTTGCCCCCGGCGCGTGCCGCGTCGTTTTCGGCATCCTGTTCGATTCGTTCTTTTTTAGCCATGTATTTGTGTCTTTCGGCGCGAAATGTGGCGCGGCACGCGCCAGCTCCGTGCGCCTGCCGGTGTTATACCCGTTTATGGGCGTGAGCGTCAACTACGGGTAGAATAGTCGCATGACACGCTACCGCCTTGCCGCCGTTGATTTAGACGACACCCTCCTTGGCGCGGACAAAATAATCAGCCGCGCCAATTATGAAGCCATTCACCGTTTAGTGGACGCGGGCGTTACCGTGGTGCTGGCGTCGGGACGGCGGCACGAAAACATGAGCCGCTTTTACCGCAATCTTCATTTATCGTCCGGCTGGATGGTTTCCTGCAACGGCGCAATGGCGCGAAACGAAGTCACCGGCGAAACAATCTGGGAACAGCGACTGCCGCAACCGCTCGTTCGGGCGATTCTCGCGGACGGCGAAGCCTTCGGCGTCACGCAGAACTTCTACCATGCGGGGGGGGAACTGTTCGTGAATGCCACGAACGAATGGACACAAATGTACGTTTCGCGCACCAACTCGGAACTGACCGCGATTCCCGATATTATGACGCTCGCCGATGACCCTGCGCTAAAAATTATCTGGATAACGGCGGCGGAAAACGCGCTGGAACTTGGCGACCGGATGCGCGAAAAGCACGGCGAAACCGCGCTTCATATCGTGATCACCGACCCCGAATATCTGGAGTTTATGATGCATGGAGTGAACAAGGCGAGCGGATTGGCGCACGTCGCCGAGCGACTCGGTTTCGCGCCTTCGGAGTGCGTGGCGTTCGGCGACGGCAACAACGATGTCGAAATGCTGGAATGGGCGGGTTTGGGAATCGCCATGCCACACGCCCGTCTCGCCGCACAACAGGCGGCGGATGTCGTATCGCCGGACGGCGACCCCGAAACCGCGTTCGCCCGTGCCGTGGAAATGTTATTTTCGCGGTAGCGGACGCACCCAAATGTTGCGAAAGCGCACCGCGTTCCCGTGGTCTTGCAAGCGAATCGCGCCCGTGGCCGCCGCACCGTGGTAGCGCGGAACCGCCATGTACACCGTGTCGCCGCGAATCGCCACGTGCTTCTGCACGGTGACGCCGTTGTGCCACACGGAAACATACGCCGGTTCGCGCAAACGCTCGCCCGCGAAGCGCGGCGCGATGAACCGAATATCGAACGTCTGCCAGTCTCCCGGCGGGCGCGAAGCGTTCACGGTGGGCGGCGATTGTCCGTAGATTGAGCCAGCCTGCCCGTCGGGGTAGGTCGGGTTGCGCCACGAATCGAGAATCTGTATTTCGTAGCGTTCCATCAGAAAAACGCCGCTGTTGCCGCGCCCCTGCCCGCGTAGTCGCGGCGTCGGCGTTGCCCATTCCACGTGTAGTTCGCAGTCGCCGAAGCGTTGCCGCGAGTAAATATCGCCGGTTCCGTTCGGGGTCGCCGCGCCGTTTTGCAGACTCCAACGTGCTGGTGCGCCGGTCGCGGTGCAGAAGTTCGCAAGGCTTGTGCCATCGAAAAGGACGATAGCATCGGGCGGGGCGGGGGACGGCTTGCCGGTTGCGAGCGGGGGCGAAAGTATCGGCGGTTGCGGGCGTAGCCCGTCGTGAACGCGAAAGCGTATGTCGGGAAGAAGGGGCGTACACTGGAAACCGAGCGTGTCACGCCGGGGCGTCCACCAAAAAGAGATCGCCGCACCGACAAAGGCGGGAAGCAAAGCGGCGACGCGGCGCAAAAAGATAAACAACGGAGAGGACAGGACTCGAACCCGCACACCCTTTCACAGGTGAGACCGCTTTCAAGGCGGTGGCGATACCATTCCGCTCACCTCTCCATAGGGGACGGACGAACGCTTGTATTGTATCGCCCGCTTGCGGCAGGTGTCAAACAAAAAGGGCGCGACTTTCGCCGCGCCCGTCTCGTTAGTATTCTGTTCTACCGGCGTAACTTTGACAGCAGTTTGAGCAGTTCCCAATAGAGCCAAACCAGCGTCACCAACAAACCGTAACTGGCGTACCATTCCATGAACTTCGGGGCGCGGCGTTCGATGCCTTCTTCCACAAGGTTGAAATCAAGTGCGAGATTGAGTGCCGCGACGCCGACAATTACCACGCTGATGGCGATGCTAATCGGCGAGTTGCTCCACAGAAAATCGGAAATCGCGCCGTTGCCGAAAAGCCGGAAGACGAAACTGGTGAGATATACCAGAAATATCGCGCCGGTCGCGGCAATGACGCCCATTTTGAACTTTTCGGTGACTTTGATGATGCGCGAACGGTACAAGCCAAGCATAACGGCGAACACGCCCATCGTTAGGGCGATGGCTTGCGCCGCGATACCCGGATAAATGCGCTCAAACAAAAGCGAGAACGCACCGAGGAAAAGCCCTTCCAGCACGGCATAAATCGGCGCGGTAATCGGCGCGGATTTCGGGCGGAACGCGGTGATGATACCGACGATAAATGCGCCGATGCCGCCACCCAAAGCAAGTGGGAAAATAAGACCGGGATTTGCAAGAGCGGCGGTGAAGGTGAACGCC
>JACMIU010000019.1 GCA_014380985.1 Armatimonadota bacterium
ACCGACGCGGCAATTGGTGTTTGGGGCGCGGGGCGTGTCGGTGTGCATCTGTCGCCGCGCAACATGGACGGCTCCGGCGCGATAGATTCCGATCCGGTGGGAACGTTCGGATATGTCGCCGAAAAATTGGGCGAGCGCCGAATCGCCTATATTTTCTCCCGCGAAGCCTTCAGCGGCGAACGCATCACCGACGCAATGAAAAAGCGGTTCGGCGGCGCGGTGATTGTGAATGAGGGCGTCACCGACGAAGACGCGATAACCGCGTTATCTTCCGGCAACGCGGACGCGGTATCGTGGGGCAAAGCGTTTATCGCCAACCCCGACCTGCCGCGCCGCATCGAAACCGGCGCACCGCGTAACGAGCCGAATGGGTCTACCTTCTACGGGGGCGGGGCGGAAGGCTACACCGATTATTCGTTCCTGCCATGACGCCGGAACTTTTTTCACGGGGGCGTTTCTACGCGGTAACGCCCCGCGGTATCGCTGGGCTAACGAAACAAGGGAAACAACATGAAAGCCATTCAAGTCACGCAGTCCGGCGCACCGGACGTTTTGCAGATCATCGAAACGCCGACGCCGACACCGGGCGCGGGTGAAGTGCTGGTCAAAGTCGCGGCGGCGGGTATCAACTTCGCCGACCTGATGGCGCGGGAAGGCAAGTATCCGCCCGCGCCTAAGCCACCGTTTGTGAATGGAATGGAGGTCGCCGGGGTCGTGGAATCGGTCGGCGCGGGTGTTGAATCGGTCAAGACGGGGACGCGGGTGTTCGGAATGGTCAATTTCGGCGGGTATGCCGAGTACGCCCTTTTGGCAGCCAACCGTTCTGTTCCGCTTCCCGACGGTGTGGATTTTGCGACCGCAACCGCACTGTTGGTGCAAGGGTTGACCGCGTACTTTTTGCTCGAAGAAGCGCGGCTTGCGCCGGGCGAATCAGTTCTGGTGAACGCGGCGGCGGGCGGGGTTGGCTCGCTCGCGGTGCAAATCGCCAAACTCAAAGGCGCGGGCGTCGTAGTCGGCACGGCATCCACTGAAGATAAACGCCGCATGGTCACGGAATTAGGCGCGGATGCGGCGGTGGACTACACGCAGTCCGGCTGGTCGAAGTCGGTTCTGGATGCCACGGGCGGCAAAGGCGTGGACGTATTCTTGGATGCGACCGGGGAGGTGGCGGGCGAGGGCTTCGACACGCTGGCGAACGGCGGACGCTGGATGGTTTACGGGGCGCAGTCGGGCAATGCTTCCGACCTGACGGGCGAACGGATTTTTACAATGCTGTTCAAGTCGCAATCGCTGACTGGCTATGTGCTTTACCGGAACACGGCAAATCCCGAAAGTGTTGCAAAAGCACTGACCGAAATGCTCGGCTGGGTAGTATCCGGCAAACTCAAAGTGGAGACGGGAAGCCGTTTCGCCCTTGCGGACGCGGCACAGGCACACATCGCTATCGCCGACCGAAAGACGACTGGCAAGGTGGTGTTGGAACCGTAGCCGTCACTGTCGCCCGCTAACCGGGTTTTACGTTGCTGCTGTTTTGGAACGCCGCGAGTATCTCGGCTTCTTTCGACGGCGGCAACGTTTTCATGTATGCTGTGCCGTCGTCGGTTCGCGCCTGATCCCATGCGAGCGTGAACGCCAGTGTGTCTTGGAGCGAGCGGAAGGTTAGCCCCGTTGCCACGGCGCGGGCGGAGTCTACAGTTGCCGCGTGTTCGGGCGACGGCGATGCCCAGAGCGGCAACGTAACGCCCGGCGTGACGCCGTGCTTTTCCAGTAGATCGTCGGGAACTGGCACGAGCCGTGCGTCCGTAGGGGCAACGCTCTTGAAGGCGGCGAGCAATTCGGCAAGTGTGCGCGGCGAACCGTCCACGTTGAATGTGCCGGAAACGCCGGATTCCACAAGCCGCACCGACCATTCCGCAAGGTCACGAACATCCACGAACTGCGTCACCGCGCCCGAATCGCCGGGGGCAACCATATCCCCGCCCTGCGCGAACCGATGTACCCAGTAGGTGAAGCGGTCGGTCGGGTCATGCGCCCCAACAATGTAGCCGGGACGGGTAATCAGTGTGCGTTCGCCGCCGAACACGTCGCGCACGGCGTTCTCGCACAGCACTTTCAAACCGCCATACGTTTCGTTGGTGACGGTCTCAACGGTTGGGTCGGGCAGAACGGCAAGCGGGGAATCTTCCGTGAGCGTTTGTGCCGACCAATCGGCGTATACGCTCACGGTGGAAACAAAGCAGTATCGTCCGGCACGGGGTTCCAGCAGTCGCGCCGACATTTCCACAATACGAGGCACGTAGCCGCAGGTGTCTATCACGGCGTCCCATTCGCCGGAATCCACAAGTCGTGCCATATCGTCCGCGTTCGTGCGGTCGCCGAGAACGGTGGTAACGCCTACGTCGCCCGCAAACAGATCGGGCGAGTGCTTTCCCCGGTGAAAAATCGTGACCGTATGACCGCTTTGCCGTGCCGCCTCGACGATATGCCGCCCAACAAAAATAGTGCCGCCCAAAACAAGGAATCGCATAGCAACGATTTTACCACCGATAGCCGAAAAAATGAACCAGCTATCGGTGCATTGTGCTTACGCTATGTGGCGTCGGCGGGGCGCGGCACGGGCGGCAGTTCCGCTTCGCGCAGACACCATTTCTCCACCCATTCCCATTGTCCGTAGCCCCAGTAGGGCGAGATATGCCCCGCGCCGGGGAGCAGGTGAATAGGGCAGTTCACGCGGTCAGAATAGGCTTTGGTTTGCTCGAACGTCGCGTAGTCGTCGGAATCGGACGCGATGAAATGTGTTTCGGTCGCGGCACGTTTCACGGCTTCGGCGTCCAAAGTCGGCGGGAAAAACTCGTTTGCGTCGGGAGGGGCGTCGGTCGGCGGAATCTCCCGAATCACATAGGGCGGCGCAACCAGCAGAACGCGCTCGGCTAACTTCCCGCTCGACTGTGCGACGTAATGAAGCCATGTGATCGCACCGAGGCTATGGCAGACCACGGTCAGGTTCGTGTCGCCGATCTCCGCGAACGTCGCCGCTAATTTTGCCAGCCACGCTTCCTTGTTCGGCGCGGTCGGCTCCGGCATTTTCGGGTAATGCACCGTTTTCCCGGCGTCGGTCAGTGTTTTGTACAAATGCTCCTGCCAGTGCGCGGGCTTGTTGCCGCCCCAACCGTGCAGAATTAAAAAAAGTTCGTCGTTCATGCAGAAATCCTCCGGTCGGTAGGTTCGCGCCGGGCGGGAAAGTTTCCTGCAAACAAACCTGCCAAACTAATAACGGGCAAGTATTCCTTAATTGGATTACCTGCCCGGTTTGTTTCGTTTTTACGTGATTTGATACTTTATTCGGTTGTGCGCCCGCTATGAAGTTTTCGTTATGTGATTCTCTGTATTCGATTATCGTTATGCAATTGTGCGTATTCGGTTTTCCGTGATCTCTGTCTCTCATCGGCGGCTCTGACTTTCGTCACCGCTCACACCCCAGTTATCCCCGAACCGCCGGAGCGTCAAACCTTTGCGTGAAAATTATTTTTTGAGCGACACATCATCATTATTACGCAGGAAACGTTTCCGCGTTCGGCGAACCTACCGGCAGAACGGTTTACCGGTGCGAGATAATCGCGCCGCATCATTCGCCCCCGCTTTATACGAAAGGTTTTTTATTATGTCTGACAAACTCAAAGTCGCCGTCGTCGGTTGTGGCGGTATCGCCAACGGCAAGCACCTGCCCGCGTTGCACCGGCTTTCCACTGTAGATTTAGTCGCGTTCTGCGACATCGAGGAACACAAGGCGCACGAAGCCGCCGGTAAGTTTGGCGTTCCCGGCGCGAGCGTGTATGCCGATTATCAATCACTCCTGACGAACGCCAAGCCCGACGTGGTTCACGTTTGCACCCCGAACGATTCGCACGCCCCGATTACGATTGCCGCCCTCGAAGCCGGGGCGCACGTGATGAGCGAAAAGCCGATGGCAAAACGCGCCGCCGATGCCCGCGCTATGTTAGAAGCATCGAAGCGCACCGGCAAAAAACTGTCGGTCGGCTATCAGTCGCGCTTCCGCGCCGATTCGCAAATCCTGAAGAAAATGATTAACGGCGGCGAACTCGGCGAAATCTACATGGCGAAAGGTCACGCCGTTCGTCGCCGCGCCGTGCCGACATGGGGCGTGTTTTTGGACGCTGACAAGCAAGGCGGCGGTCCGCTGATTGACATTGGAACCCACGCGCTTGACCTGACGCTCTGGATGATGAATAACTACGAAATTGAGTCGGTGTCCGGCTCGGTATTCCGCAAACTTGCCGACCGCGAAAACGCCGCAAACGCTTGGGGATCGTGGGATCCGAAGATTTACACCGTGGAAGATTCGGCGTTCGGTTTTATCAAGATGAAAAACGGCGCGAGCATTTTCCTTGAATCGTCGTGGGCGTTAAACGAACGCCAACCGTCGGAAGCGAACTGCACCCTGTACGGCACGGAAGGCGGCGCGGATTTCAAGAACGGCTTGACAATAAACGGCGAAAAGCACGGCGTTTTGTACGAGAACAAAATCCAGACCGGCGGTTCGGGCGTCGCGTTCTACGAAGCGAAACAGGAGCGACCGGAGTTTCTGGAAGCCGAAATGTGGATAAACGCCATCCTGAACGACACTGACCCGGTGGTCACGCCGGAGCAAGCGTTGGTGGTGTCGGAAGTGTTGGACGCGATCTACGAATCGTCGGCGACCGGCAAAACGATTACGTTCTAACAAATTGAACCGCCAAGACGCCAAGAACGCCAAGTGAGAACCGGGGGAAGTAAGGAACCACAGATGGACACAGATGCACACGGATGAAAAATTCAAAATCCAGTTTCTTAATCGGTGTTTATCCGTGTTCATCTGTGGTTCCATTCCGCTTTTATCCGGCTGTGCATCAGCGGT
>JACMIU010000179.1 GCA_014380985.1 Armatimonadota bacterium
AGTTGTAGACTGCCGTTGTTTTTCTTCATGGTCCCGTGTCCTTACTTCGCGGTTGGCTTGCGCTGAAGCGAGTATAGCAGGTTCAACGCTTACTCCCGCCGCCGCTCCATCTCGGTCAGGAACGCTCCGGGGCGCAGGATTTGTATTCGCGGCATCCGCTCCGCGAACGGCGGATAGTCCGGTAGGGCGATCATGTCTTTGTCGAGCGTTACCAGAAAATCGGCGTTCGCGGCGATCAGCAGGTTCACTATCGGCTCATCGTTGACGTCACGCGGGTACGGCACGACGATGGGCGGATTAGGAACCCGCTCGGCGTGGTTGTCGAGCCGATCCAGTTGCAGGGCGACGTACTCGCCGGTGATATGCGCGAACCGCGTTTGATGCGCGGGATGGGCAAGTATCGCCTCGTATTCTGCCCGCAGGCGGTTGCTCATCACGACGCGAATCTCGCCGCGCTCCATGCACCGCACCGTTTGCATCGCCACGCCGACGGGGTTAAATGCCGCCGCGAGAACGATGCCCGTATCCAGCACCACGCAGGGCAAAACCGCGCCGTCACTCACCGGCGTCGTCCGCGTCCCGCGCCGCTACCCGCACTTGCTTCGTGATACGGACGGCGTACTCGTCCAGTTCGTCCTCGCTCATGCCGGACGCGGCGAAGGCACGGGCGGCATCCGATTCCAGCGCGGCGCGGCGCGAATTGTCCACCGGCAACCGTAGCCGTAGCGCGGCGAGTAGCAAACGTTGCGCGTAATCCGGCACGGGTATTCCCTCGCGGTAGGCGGCGTTTTGCAGTTCGCTTTCCTGCGTAGGTGACAGTTCCAACACTAAACTCATGCGCGGTTCCTTTCGCTGTTTCTACGGTACGTTACGCGGGGCGACACCGGCACGTTCCGCGACGCCTGCGGAACATTCGTAGACGCTCTATAAACCTTGTGGCGAAGTCACCGGTGCGGAATGCCGCGTAAGCACATATCCATAATTAGCGCGACATTGCCCCCTAATAGAATGGCTCTGCTTATCATAAGCGCAGTAGGCTTCAAAGTTTCACTTTCACACTTTCGTAAATGATTCCAAACGCCAATGCTTAGGATGGGAAGCGCACCGTACAAAAACCATGCACGCGGGTAGACAAACTGCATGAACCAATCGCCGTGCGTAGCGCGTGTCAGTTCCGGCGAATTGATAAAAAGAGCCGCCCAAAACCAGCACAAGAACGGCGTTATCGTCCAGAGCCAGAGTTGTAGACTGCCGTTGTTTTTCTTCATAGTCCCGTGTCCTTACTTCGCAGTTGCCTCGCGCTGGAGCGCGTATAGCAGGTTCAACGCTTCAATCGGCGACAGCACCGACAGGTCGGCAGCGCGGATCGCGTCCACGATGGGGTTTGCTTCCGCCTCGAACAGCGTCATTTGCAGTTTGGCTTGCTTCACCGAAACGCGCCCTTCGTTCGCGCCGGGTGTCATGTCGCGCTTTTGCTTGCCCTCTTTTTCCAAACCCGCGAGGATTTCCGTGGCGCGGGCGACGACTTCGGGGGGCAGACCCGCCATCCGCGCCACCTGCACCCCATACGATTTATCGGTTCCCCCGGCGACAATCTTGCGCAGAAAGACGATCCGGTCGGCGTTCTCCTTCACGGCGACGCGGAAGTTTTGCACGTTGTCGTGGTGCTTGTCGAGGTCGTTTAAGAGGTGGTAGTGCGTGGCGAACAGCGTTTTCGCGCCCAACCCGGCGAGGTATTCCGCCACCGCCCACGCAATCGAAACGCCGTCATACGTACTCGTGCCGCGCCCGATTTCATCGAGAATTACCAGACTGCGCTCGGTGGCGTTGTTCAGAATCTCGGCGGTTTCGGTCATCTCGACCATGAACGTGGACTGCCCCGCCGCCAAATCGTCGTGCGCCCCGACGCGGGTAAAAATCCGGTCGGTGATGCCGACGCGGGCATAATCCGCTGGAACAAACGCCCCAACCTGCGCGAGAAGCACAATCAGCGCGACCTGACGAAGCACGGTGGATTTGCCCGCGCTGTTCGGTCCGGTGATGATATGCACCTGATTGGCTCCGGCGTCAAGGAGCGTATCGTTCGGAATGAACACCGTCGCCGCGCCGGTTAATTTCTCCACCACGGGATGCCGCCCGCCGCGAATCTCAATCGCCGCGCCGTCGTCCACCACGGGGCGCACGTAGCGGTTCGCCTGCGCGACTTCGCCCAGCGCGGCGACCAAGTCTAACTGTGCGACCGCGCCCGCCGTCCGCAGAACGTGCGGCGCGTAGTTGTCGGCGATATGCCCGACCAGCGCGATAAACAGTTCGTACTCGCGGGCGACGATTTTCTCCTCCGCGCCCAAGACCTTTGCTTCCATCTCCTTCAAATCGGGAGTGATATAGCGTTCGCCGGTGGACGTGGTCTGCTTGCGGATGTAGTGCGCCGGGACATTCGGCAGGTTCGGCTTCGTCACCTCGATAAAGTAGCCGAACACCGACGTGTAGCCGATTTTCAGCGACTTGATGCCGGTGGCATCGCGTTCGGCGGTTTCCAGTTCCGCAATCCAACCCTTGCCACCGCGCTTGATGGCTTGCAGTTCGTCGAGCATTTCATCGTAACCGTCGCGGATTAGCCCGCCTTCACGGAGCGACAACGGCGGTTCGTCCGTGATGGCGCGAGCGATTAGGGCAACGAGTTCGGGCAAACCGTCCAGTTCGGTGGCGAGGGCGCGAATCGCGGGCATTTCCAACTGCATCGTGTGCGCCGCGATGTCGGGAATCTTTTCGAGCGACACGCGCAGGGCGACCAGATCGCGGGCGTTCGCGGTTCCGGTGCAAAGCCGCGCCATTAATCGCTCCAAGTCGGACACGCCGCGCAGGGCGTCACGCACGTCGCCGCGCACGAGAGGGTCAAGTGCGAACGCTTCCACGCGATCCAACCGGTGATGGATTCGCTCCACGGAAAGTAGCGGGGCGTCGAGCCACTTTTTGAGGAGCCGTCCGCCCATCGCGGTTTGCGTCGCGTCCAAGACCGTGAGCAGTGACTTGCCCTTCGAGCCGTCCGCAAGCCCCGCCGTCAGTTCGAGGTTGCGCCGCGCCGCCGCGTCCAACACCATCGCGTCGCCCGTCGAGTACGTCGCCATCGTGCGGATATGCCCGACCGCCCCGCCGTGCGTCGCCTTCAGATACACCAGAAGCGCGGACGCGGCATCCAAGCCGGACGAATACTCGTCGCACCCGAACCCGCGCAGGGTTGTCGTGCCGAAATGCTCCATCAGAGCGACGCGGGCATCGCGGGGCAGGTCGCGCTTCGCCATGCGGGTAATCGTCGCGGGGCAGGTCGCCCGAATCGCGGCAACGAGGTCGTCCATGCCCTCCGGCACAAGACATTCGGCGGGACACAGCCGCCCGATCTCCTCGGCTAACTTTTCGATTCCTGCCGACGCCGGTATCTCCGTGACCAAAAACTCGCCGGTGGAAACATCGGCGACACTGACGCCGCAAACGGGTTCGCCCCAGACCGCCGCGACGCAGTAGTTGTTGGTTTTGGCGTCCAGAAGCGAATCCTCGACCAGCGTTCCCGGCGTGACGACGCGGGTGACGCGCCGCTTGACCAGTCCCTTCGCGTGCTTCGGGTCTTCGACCTGCTCACAAACCGCGACTTTGTAGCCGCGCTTGACTAAGCGGGCGAGATACCGCTCCAGCGCGTGATGCGGCACGCCGCTCATCGGGTATTTGGTATCCAATCCCGCCACTTCGCGCCCGGTCAGCGTGATATTGAGAAGCCCGGCAATCAGTTCGGCATCGTCGCCGTAGGCTTCGTAGAAGTCGCCGACGCGCATCAGCAGAATCACATCGGGACGCTCGGCTTTGGTTTCGACATACTGCCGGAGCATCGGCGTGAGTTTTTCGAGGGGGACGGCGGGGGTAGGCATAAGGGTAGTATTATACCGCGTGTCGCCCTGCGTCGGGAGGGCGCACCCGCCAAACCGGCGCGGTTACGCCGGAGCGAAACCGGATTCGGCGCGAAGATTCGGCGCGTCCAACGCCAGAACGATACGCTCCTTCGGAACCCCAACGCTCAAAAGACGGTTGGCAATGCCTTCCTCGGTTCCGTCCTCGTGAACATAAAACTTGGCGTTTTTGGTTTCGATATGCGCCCAAACGTGGTGAAGCCGCTTGTAGCCCTGCCAGTCTTCGTCCAATCAGCAGGATGACGCTACTGGTTGAGGCGGAGCGGATGCTCACCGGCGCGGCGAAGTAGATGCTGCGCCGGTCGCCTAGTAACCGCTCAAAAAAGCGCGTTGATTTGTTCGTCGGTCAAATCAATGGTCAACATAGGTTTCTCTCAATCGCAGTATAACGAAAAACGGTACACGAAACTCACGGCTTCGTTTTGTTGCTCGGCGCGTCTTGCGGCGCGATTTTGTATTCAATCTTGGGAAAATCGCGCTGCGCTTGTTGGTACTCGGCGTCGCACCCAGCGTCCCATCCGAACGCTTTTGTCGCCAGCGGGCGCAAATCGGTGCTTGCCGCGCCGCTCATGAAGTGGATATACTCGCCCCGGTTCATGCGCCGGAGATATTCCTTGTTTTGCGGGTTTTCGCCCGGCTTGGTCGGGAAATGTTTCGCCAGCAGTCGGAAGTAGTTCGCCATTACCTTCGCGTGTCCGTGGTCGCGCCAGAGCGGGTAGAACCAATCGCGGAACCAGTACGTGCCGGGGTGCGGAAAATTGTCCGACGTTTTCATAAACTTGTCGTAGACGCGCTTCGCGTCCGCGTCCAACCCCAACGCAAGGTAGGCGTCGTACTGGTAAAACTCGATCCACTTGCTATCGCCCCAAACCGTAAACGCGGGCGATTCGCGCACGTTTTGGCTCGCGCCCTCGACGATATGCCCGACCTCGTGAGCGGGAATATCTATGATGCCGGGGCGCGTTTCGTCCCACGAGCCAAGCCCGCAGTCAATCACGTTGCGGTTATCGTGTCCGCTCTCGAAATACGTACTCGGATGCCCGCCGCCGTACCGCCCCTGATGGAACACGGCGTATACGCGCCCTTCCTTGCCGAACGACCCGTAGGTTTTCTTGGTGTACTTCCAAAGGTCGGTGAGGAACGGCATCATCCATTTCGCGTTTTCGGCGGGAACGTCGGCGTCGAAGTACAGCGCGACTTCCTTGTTGACGGCAACGCGAGCAAGCAACTGCTCGTGGTCGAACCAGTGTTCCTGCCACGTTTCCGGCGTGATAACCGGTTTCGCGGGTGTTTGCGCGTGTGCCGGAAGCGCGAAGGAAAGAACTAAGCCGGTAGCGGCAAGCACGACGGGAAAAGGCAAGATACGCATCATAGCGTCATGCTATCACAAACTATCACAAGAAGAAAACACCGCGCCGTTCGCGTTACTGTTGCGCCTTGATTTCACTCGCCTCGTCCGGCGTCATGGGGGCGCGGTTCGCGTGACGGATATGCACGATGGAAACGCGAGGACCATCCGGGCTTTCCTCCACGGCGAAATACAGTAAATGATACGCAACGCTACTCCCCCGCGACAATCGCGCCGGAACACGCCGCACGTAAAATCCCAGCATAGCCGACTCGTGTTCGGCGACCGCGTAGCGATCCGGCAACTCCTGTAGCGACATTGTCAATTTTTTCGTACAACTGGACGGCTCGGCGCGAATCGCCGGTGTAGTCGTCGTAGTCGCTCACCGCCTGATCGAAGTCACGGCGGGCGCGGGCGGAATAACGCACCGCGTACTGAATCGGTTCGTCGCTCATTTACGCCCCTTTGTCGCCAGCGAACCCAGCACGTATTCACGCACTTCATCAGGGGTATACAACCGACCGGCAACCATATCGGCAAGCCCCTCCTGCACGGCGGCAAACGTTTCGGCATCCATGCGCTCGTCGCCGGGAACGGATTCGAGAATCCACTCGCCGCTTTCGGGGTAGGCAAACGGGCGAATTAACCGCTCGCGCCGTTCCTCCGGTAATTGCTCCAAAAGCGCGTTGATTTGTTCATCGGTCAGATCAAGGGTTAGCATCGGTTTCTCCCGAAGGTAGTGTACCAAAAAGGCAACGCGGTTCGCGCTCCGGTTTGCCGGGGCGCGAACCGCGTTCTTATACCGTACCCGCTACCGGTTGCGGTGGCAACGCTTGAACGGTTTGCCCGACCCGCACGGACACGGTTCGTCGGGAAGCGCGTTCGAGAAGTCCACGACATCCGATTTTTCCTGCGCGGCGTTCGCTACCGCCGCCAAGAGCGAGCCGACTTCGGGCGGCATGGCTTGCGCCATCTGCCCCGCGTTCACCGGAACCGGACGACGCCGATTGACCGGCGCGAAGCCGGGTATCATCGGCGTTTCCTCGCCTTCGTCGTAGCCTTCTATCGCGTTGCCGTCCTCGTCGGTCAGCCCCGCTTGCGCGGTCATTTGCGCGATAATCTGCCGCAGGGTTTCCTCGTCAATCCCTTCGCCCTCTTCGCCGCCGCCGAACATTTGGAACACGTCGCCGCTTCCGGTGTCCGCGCCCGACATGAACAGTTGGCGGGCAATATCGCCCTGAATCCCGCCCTGCATCCGCTCGAACAGTTCGAGTGCCTCTTTTTTGTAGGCGACCAGCGGGTCAACCTGCGCGTAACCGCGAAGCCCGATACCCTCCCGGAGGTAGTCCATGTCCGACAGGTGCGCCACCCATGCTTGGTCTAGGACGCGCTGGGCGATGCGCCGCTCGAAGTCGCGCATATTCTCCTCGCCGATTTCGGCTTCCTTGTCGGCGTAGGCTTGCTCCACCGTGTCGTGGAACTTCTCCAGAATCTCTTCCTTGCCGAGGCTTTCGATTTCCTCCGCGCTAACGTAGTTCATCAGCGGGAACAACTGCCCGACGCTTTCCAACAAACCCGCTCTATCCCATTCGTCCGAGGGTACGGTGTCGGAAAGGTAGATAACCGTGGCTTCGTCCACCGCGCCGTGCAGGTAGTTCAGAATCGTTTCCTTGAGGTCGGTTCCTTCTAAGATTTTGCGGCGTTCGCGGTAGATCACTTCGCGCTGGACGTTCATGATGTCGTCGTATTCCAGCACGTGCTTGCGTCCGTCGAAGTTGTGCGCCTCGACCTTTTTCTGCGCGTTCTCGATCATCTTAGCGAGGAACGGCATCTGCACCGCTTCGTCGTCGCGCCACTGATCCATCAGAAAGCCCTTGTTGCGGTCGCCGAATACGCGCCACAAATAGTCTTCCAGCGACACGTTGAAGTGGCTCGCGCCGGGGTCGCCCTGCCGTCCGGCACGACCGCGCAGTTGATTGTCAATGCGCCGCGACTCGTGCCGCTCCGTGCCGAGGATATATAGCCCGCCGACTGATTTCACGGCTTCGCGCTCTTTCGCCACGTCATGCTCTTCGATAGCGATGGTTCCCGCCCCGGCAGGCCCGAGCAGTTCGGGTTCGTCCGCCGCGTCCCGCGCACCGACCACGTGCGCTTCGGCAACACGCCCGTACTTGCCGCCGCGCCGGTACGACGTGTCGGTTTCGGCGGGCGTCGTGCCGTCGGCGTTCTCAATGTCCTTGTAGTGCGTTCCGCCGAGCAGAATATCCACGCCCCGCCCCGCCATGTTCGTTGCGATGGTGACCGCCCCGTCGCGCCCGGCTTCGGCGATAATCCGCGCTTCCTGTTCGTGGAACTTGGCGTTCAAAACGTTGTGCGGGATACCGTAGCGAAGCGATTCCTCGAACCGTTTTAGCGGTTCCGCGCCGCTAATTTCCAACCGTTTCGCCAAGGCGTCGAACGCGGGCTTGCGGGCGTCGCCGTCG
>JACMIU010000180.1 GCA_014380985.1 Armatimonadota bacterium
CGCACGGCGGCAAGCAGAAAGTCGCTGAAATCGGCATACTCCAACACATTGACGCCGAAGTAGAGAAAGAACCACCAATCGTAGGCGATGCCTATGGCAGTCAGAAAAAGATACGCGAGGGTGAAACTAAGCGCAGGGTCTTTACGAAGCAGTTTGAGCAGGGCGTCGCGCACCGGTTGCACGACCTGCGCCGCCGAAATCGCTTCGTTCGGGTCGGCGACGATTCTTTCGGTGGGGGCGGCGATGTTTTGCATGGGTTTTGTTGATGTCCCGTTTTCGCGTTGCGTTCGCTTTGTGCTATCATAACGTCGCCGCTTTCGCAATCGCGGCAGGAAAAAGCCATGAAATACTCCTACGCCGAAATCGCCGCGATGATTGACCACGCGGTTTTACACCCGACCCTGACCGATGCCGAACTTTTGGCGCAAATCGAGCTTGCCAAACGCTACGGCGTGGCGTCCGTGTGCCTCAAGCCGTATGCCGTCCCGCTCGCCACCGAGATACTGCGCGGCACGAACACGGCGGTTTGCACGGTGATAGGCTTCCCGCACGGTTCCCCGGCGACTGAAATCAAGCGGTACGAGACGCAACTCGCCTGTGCGGAAGGCGCGACCGAGGTAGACATGGTGGTCAATGTCGGCAAGGTTTTAAGCGGCGATTGGGCGTTCGTGGAAGCCGACATCGCCGCCGTGGTTGAGGAGGCGCACAAGAACGGCGCGAAAGCGAAGGTGATTTTTGAAACCGACTTCGTGACGGCGGACGCCGACAAGATAATGCTCTGCGAAATCTGCGACCGGGTGGGCGCGGACTGGGTGAAAACGTCCACCGGGTTCGGCTACGTCAAAGGTGCGGACGGCACGATGGGCTACAAAGGCGCGACCGAAGCCGATTTGCGTTTGCTCCGCGCCCACTGTTCGCCGCGTTTGCAGGTCAAGGCGTCGGGCGGCATCCGCGACTTAGACGCGGTGATTTTGGCGCGGGATTTGGGCTGTTCGCGGGTCGGTTGCACGGCGACACAGGCGATTATGGACGAAGCGAAGCGGCGCGAGGCGAGCGGCGCGGGCGACGCGGCGAACGGCAAACTCGGACAGGGCGGGTACTAAGCATGAGCGAACACGGTAGCGACGCCGCGCCGATGAAGCCGCACGGCATCTTGTTTTCGCAAATCGGTTACGACGCGGGCGACCCTCTGCGCGTCGTTCTGCGCGGCGACTTTTCCTTTACCGCACTGGATGAATCCGCATTTTTCCTGCGCCGGGAAGAATCGAACGAAACGGTGGCAACCGGCAAACTGCGGCACGTTCAAGGCGTTTGGCACACCGATTGGTGGGTTGCGGAAATCACCGATTGCCCGCCGGGGGTGTACCGGCTTGATGTCGAGGACGCGGACGAAAACTTTATTGCCCACACGGATTCGCTAACAGTGGCACCGAATCACTTGTGGCTCGAAACGTGGCAGTATGTCGGCGTTCATCAAGGCGAACGTCGCCGAATCTTTGCGCGAGGCGGGGTCGGCTGGTTCGACGCCGGAATGGAGTGGATGGAGGCGAACAGTCAGACGGCGTATATCAACGGTTTTTTGGATATTCTGGAATATGCGAACGGCGCGATTACGGACGCCGAACGCGGCCGCGTCGCCGCGCAGGTCGTGAACGGGTGCGACTACTTAGCGGTTTTGCAGGATATGGCGACGGAGTTGCCGGGGCAAGCCGGGGGCATCGTCCATCAGTCGTGGAAATACGCCGATGTCGTGCTGGCGTCCGACACGATGAAGGCGGCGGTTTGCTGGGCGCGGGCGGCGCGGCTTCTGCCGGATACATTAGCGGAAAAGCGAACGGCGTACCGCACCCGCGCCGCGAACGCGATGGATTTTCTGC
>JACMIU010000181.1 GCA_014380985.1 Armatimonadota bacterium
CTGAAAAACCGCGTGGCGACCCCGCTCCTGCGATTGTCCCCGATTCGCCGTGCCCTCGCGCAGAGCGATCAAATCATCGTCAGCAACAGCGATGATGCCGTTTTCCTGCAAGAGCGATTGACGATTGCCGATGAACGTATCACACTCGGCGCAAACGGCGTCAACCCGTTTTTTGTGCAGGAGCGTTCCGTGGCGACGCAGGACGCCGAAACTCTTTTGTTTGTGGGATCATGGCTGGAGCGAAAAGGCGTGTTTCTGATTCCCACTGTTTTCGCTAAACTAAAATCGCGTCACCCACGCTTAAAATTGCGAATCATTGGAACCGGAATCGCCCCGGAAACAGTAATGGAAGCGTTCCCTTCACAATTGCGAAATGATATAATGGTTGAGGCGCGTGTCAACGACGCCGAACTTTTGGAAGAATACAAGAACGCCGATATATTCTTCTTTCCCGCCTATTTGGAGCCGTGGGGATTGGTTCTTGCCGAAGCGGCGGCAACCGGTTTGCCGATACTGACAACGAATGCCGGGGGCCCGAAAGATTTTTTGGAACCGAATCAGTCCGCCCTTTTTGTTGCCCCCGGTGACACCGATGCCATGACCGAAGGATTGGAGCGATTGATTAGCGACCCGGCACTCCGAACCGTGTTAGGAGACGGTGCGCGACGACGGATAGAACAATACACATGGGAGTTCGCCGCGAAAACACACATCGCGGCATACAACAAGGCAATCGAACTCGCCGGGCGGCACGAATAATTTTCGTCCGCAAGGTGTGACAACGTAGAAAGGTTTGATATGAACACAATGCAATTCGACGACCGCATAACGCGACCTTTACCGACCGCCGACCCTCTCCGCAAGCAAGGCGGCGAAGGCGACGGTCCGAACAAACCGGATGTCAAACGCCCGGAATCACGCGGTATTTTAGACCGCATGAAGCGCGTTGACCCGAATCAGGCAAAGCGATACCGCCAACGCTCCGGTCAGTAGTTTCACGGTGTGCCGACGCGAACCTTGTTGGCGTCGGCACACATCTTGCTTAACAACCCATTTTCGGGCGATTCTTCCCACGTACCCGCTACTACTCTATGGCAATCACCCTTCCCGCTATTTTCAAAGACTCCGCCCGGCTTTCCTCGTGGGGACGGGTTATCACCCAATTTTTAGTCGGTCATATCGGGGTAACGTTGCTGGGGAGTCTCGCCGGTTTATTGCTACTGCGCTGGCTACCGAAGGCGGACTACGCACGATACTCTTTTGCTTTTAGTGTGCAAAGCCTGATAGCGGGCCTGACCGACGCGGGCTTCACGGGAGCGATTATCGCGCTTGTCGGCGAAAGGGCGGATGACCCGGCAACGGTGGGGCGTTATATAAAAGCGGTGACTTGGTTCCGCGCCCGCCTTTTCTTGGTCATGGCAATCGGTTCCTTGATCATCATTCCATTTTTTTGTGCGCGTCAGGGATGGTCGGTATGGGATCAGGCAAACATCATTGTTGCTGTGCTACTGACGGTTGCGGCACGTAGTTGGGCAGTGTATGCTCCCGCACTCGTCATCAACAAACGAATGGCGGAGATTTACCATCCGCAGTTAGCACTGACCAGCCTTCGGCTTAGTGTACAGGTGGTCTTCCATTTCGTCGGACAACTCACCGGCAATATCGCTATCTGGCTTGGCACTGCCTCTGAGGCCGTCTTCAACTATATACAGTACAGAAAAGGCAAGGAACTGATTGTTGAACCGGATGAGAGCGATATTCAAACGCGGCGGGAGGTGTTGCGCTATGTAGCTCCCTTGTCGTTCACGGTATTTTACGGGGTGCTTCAAGGACAACTCGTTACCTTTTTGACCTCCTACTTTGGTAAAACCGATGACTTAGCCGACATTTCCGCATTATCGCGTCTGTTTGCCATATTCAATATATTGACCATTTTTTCTTGGTACATATTGGAGCCGTATTGTGCGCGTCAATCGCTTGCTGTGTTCCGAAAAAGGTATCCGCTGATTGTCGGCGGCATGGCTCTGCCTCTCCTTCTGAGCGTTGCCTTGGCTTTAATTTGGCCGGAACCATTCCTATTCATCATGGGTAACAGATATGCAACACTGCGCCCAGAGATCCCTCTTGCTATTATCATGATTGCCGTAGGGCAAATCGCGGGTGCGCTGGGAATCATCAACTCGGCAAGACGTTTGGTTTTCTGGTCGTATACTTTGGTGAATATCGTTGTGACTTTAGCAACGCAACTGATTTGCTTCCGGGTCTTGAACCTGTCGCGTGTTCATGACGTGTTACTTTTCAGTTTATGCACGGGGACGGCAACGCTTTCAGTCAATTTGATTGTTGGTATATATTGCTACTATTTCCGAAAAAGCAACGAAGAGCCAACGCAACAGACGATGAATATAACATCGCACGAACAATAGAGCAACGCCGCCATGAACGCGGTTGAGAAACGAGAAAGGCATTTTATGGAGACAATTTTAACCAGCGAAGCGCGAGGCGGCGATTTTGCCGCGCTGACCGGGCGGAGTTTCGCACCGGTCGCGGCGTCCCCCGTTTTCGTTGCCGCAAAAAACACGATTTTACCCACGAACGGCTTGGCGGATGAGCCGATTCACGGAACCACGGTTATCGCGGTGAAGTACAAAGACGGCGTTATTAATGTCGGCGACCGACGGGCGACCGGCGGTATGGCGATTATGTACGACAAGGCGGAAAAAGTTCTGCCCCTCGACGACTTTACGCTGATGGCGATTTCCGGTTCGTTCAGCAAGGCGATGGAAATCACGCGCTACCTGCGCCATTCGTTCCGCTATTATGAGCGGTCGCAACTGCAACCGATGAGTTTGGACGGCAAACTGTCGGAACTGGGCAAGGTGATTTCCGGCAATCAAATGGCGGCGATGCAGGGTATTGGACTGGTGATTCCCATTCTTTCCACGTTCGACGCCGAGGCGCAGGAGGGGCGTATCTTCTTCTACGACGGTGGCGGGGCGCGGTTTGAAACCGCCGAGTTCGGCGCGGCGGGATCGGGTTCCACGCAGATTCGCGGCGTGTTCGAGTATATCCAGCGCACTCAAGGGGCGTTCCGCGAGATGGAGCGCGACGAGGCACTAAAGCAAGCGTTGCTTCTGCTCGAAATCGCGGCGGACTTGGACGCGGCAACCGGGGGTGCGGGCAAGGTGCTACCACTCGCCAAAACGATCACGAAGGACGGTATCGCCGATGTCGAGGAAGATGTTCTTCGCGGCATGGTGCGCGAGCTGGTCGGACGTGATCCGCTTCTGGTCGGGGCGAAGGGATATTAGGTAGAAATGGCGCAACCGCTTCGCGTACTCAGTCTCAATTGTGGCATGATGGGTCATGTGACGTATCAAAATAATTTGGACAAAGGAATGAAGCGGTACGCCCCGGACATTGACTTTCGCACGGTAATGATGCTTCCCTATCCCGCGAAGGATTGGGTAGGATATTGGGGCTTCAAACTGATTGCCAAACACGTGCCGGGGGTTCGGGACGACCGCGATTATCGGCGGTTTCGCTCCGAACTGGGGCAGTCGCTCCGTGCCGAACGGGTTCTTCGTCAGGAGATAAAAACGTTCGTGCCGGACGTGATTCATCTGCACACGCAAGCACTCGCTCTGACGGCGATACCACTCCTCGCCCGTTATCCGAGCGTGGTCGGCATTGATCTAACGACCGCGCTACTGATTCAAGAGCATCACCGACCGGTAACATATGCGCCGATTGTGAAGCGCGAACGGTCGTGCTTTCACGCGGCAAGCCACGTGCTTTCGTGGACGGAGTTTGCCGCGAAATCGGTAATCGCCGACTACGGGGTTCCTGCCGAGCGGGTTTCCGTGGAGCGTCCGTTTTTGTGTGATTTAACCCATGAGCCGCGAGCCGAGCGAAAAGGCGGCGACGTTCGGCTGTTGTTTGTCGGCAACGACTTCGAGCGTAAAGGCGGTCGGGAACTGCTTGCCGTGTGGGAACGGGAAAAATGGGCAGAGCGCGGCGCATGTCTCGACATCGTATCGGGTCAGTTGAGCGGCGACGAGAAACTTCCGGCGGGCGTACAGTTGCACCGGAATCTGACGGCGGCAAGCGGCGGGCTTCTCGCCCTTTACCGCGACGCCGATATTTTCGTGATGCCGACACACGAAGATGCGTCTCCGATGGTTTACATGGAAGCGATGGCGGCGGGTTTGCCGAGTATCGGAACGGCGGTGATGGGTGTACCGGAACTGGTCAAGGACGGTGTCAACGGTTTAACCGTGACGCCGAAGGATACGCAGTCGCTTGCCGTGGCAATGAAGAAGTTGATAGAGGATGCGTCGCTTCGCAAACGGCTTGGCGAGGCGGGGCTTGCGCGTTATCATAGCGAGTTCGATCCGCGCACCAACACGCGCCGGGTCGCCGACATATTTCTGCGGGTTGCCGGAAGTTCTGCGCTCGCACACTCTTAGAAAGATTTTTGATTATGGCTTACAATTTATATGACTGGAATCAGTCGCTACAGCAACGCAACGAGTATGTGGAAGACCGCCTGAAGGACGGTTCGCCGATTGTGGCGGTGTCGTTCGAGGATGGGATTCTGCTTCTCACCCTGCGCTCGGCACAGCAACGCAAGATTTTCGACATCTACGACCGCGTGATCATGGGCGCACTCGGCAAGCAATCCGACATCGAATCGGTGCGCCTTGCCGCGATTGACAACACGCATAAAGAAGGGTTCGAGCGGTCGCCGGACGATGTTTCCTTGCAGCGTTTGGTGGGCTTCGCGCTGTCACCCGCAATTAAACGCTTGTACAACGACCAGACCACGATTCCGCTGACGATTCGCGCCCTGTTCGCCGAGATGGGCAAAACGCAAGCCGACGACCATTTGTTTGTTTTAGGCTACGACGGCGAGTTCGCTATCAAGAAGAACGGCGCAGTGGCGGCAGGAACGCCGTTCGCGGAAACCGAGGCGGAGAAGGGCTTGACGGAAGCCAATCCGCAAACCATTTCCGACGCGCTCAAAGCGGCGATTACCGCGTGGGGCGTCGGAAAAGCGACACTCGCCCCGACACCGGAAAAGAAGAAAAACGATTACGACCGCGACGAAGACGAGGACGACAACAAGCCGGTCGACCCGGCGCAGTCTATCCGCGATTTGCTTGCGGCGGGCGGCACAGTAGAAGCGGGTATCTTGTCGCGCACCACGCGCCGCGAGTCAAAGTTCCGTCTGCTGGAAGCGGGCGAAGTCGAGCCGCTTCTGACCGAGTATCGGTAGGATTCTGACGGGGTAACGCGGGCGAACCCGCATTACCCCGCAGGTTGTACGATGCCGGAATAAACCGTGTGCGCCGTACCAGCAAGTATCATAGATTCATACGGCACGGCGGTATGCCCGTAAGTGTATGCCACTTTAAGCGTTCCACCTTTGGACTTTATCTTCGCGTGGTACGAGTTCGGAACCGACGCGGAAACCACATTGTTCTTCTGTTGCCTTGCCGCCAACACCGCAACGGCGCAAGCCCCTGTGCCGCAACCGAGCGTTTCTCCTACGCCGCGCTCCCCAATGCGAATGTCCCACAGATGGCGGGCAACGCTATACTGCGCCCAAAGCACCGATGTTCGTTCGGGAAAAAGAGGGTGATGCTCAATCTTTGGGGACAGATCGAAAAACAATTCGTCACCGGGCAACTCTTTAACCCAGATAACCGTGTGAGTAGAGCCGGTGTTTACCGTTGAAACCGGAATTGGTTTGTAGCCATCAATGGTAAGATCGTAGTTGAAAACATTTTCGCCATTAACACACGCTGGCAGTTCCGCCGGGCGAAACAATGGCACTCCCATCTCGGTGTGTATTTCTTGCGCTTCACTGTTTGCATCTGTTATCCAAACGGCACGAACGCCGGACAGAGTTTCGACAACGCCGTTTGGTAAATAGCCGCGTTCAGACGCGAAGCGCACCACACATCGCAAGCCGTTGCCGCACATATCCTCCGTGCCGTCGGGGTTGAACATTCGCATCCGAACATCGGCAACGGTTGATGGGCAAACGACCAACAAGCCGTCACCACCGACGCCCTTGTGCCGGTCGCACAGGCGAATCGCGGTTTGCGTCCAGTCGGTGGTCGCGCCCCAAACGGCTTCCTCGATAACCACGAAATCGTTGCCGACCGCTTGCATTTTCGTGAACGGTAGCCCGATCATAACGCCTCCCAGCGCAGTTCGGTGGTCGCCGCGAGACACGAGAACCACGCGCCCGACGGGTCTACGAGCGGGAACCACCACGCGGACGGGCGATTGTTCGTGTGCGGCAGGGCGTGCAGGGTGCGTAGCGAGTTCGCCACCAGTTCCGCCTTCGCGGCCTCGGCTTCGGCTTCGATACGGCGAAGCGTTTGGCGGGCGGCTTCGGCATCCGTGCCGCGCTCAATGGCAAGCCGGGTCTGCTTAAGTTCGCGTATCGTGGCTAAAGCATAGCGGATATTGCCGCGCCGCGACGCAATCTCGATGTCGAAGGTAATGGCGCGTTCGGCTTGCAGGGTTTCGATACTTCCTTGCAGTGCGGTGGTTTCTTCAGCGTTCATGCTTGCCGCTATCTTAGCCCTTATTGGCTCGATGCGGGCGCGGAAGTCGTTGCCCTTGTCGCGCTCGATTCGTAGTGCCTCGGCTTGCAACCGGCGCACTTGGTCGTACAGCGTGTAAACGCGCCCTTGCACCGCTTGCGCCCGGTCGTTCACGCCGAGCAGGGTTAGGCGGGCAGCTTCATAGTCACGCTCGCGTGTTTCCCACTCCCCCCCGTCCTCGTTCAGGTGCGCGAGGAGTTCGCGGGGCGAACGCAAGTTTCGCAGGGTAAGCAGGTCGCGCTCGGCAAGCGACACAGCGCGTCGCCAGCACAAGGCGAAATCCTCGAAGCCGATGCTCGCCCGCCCTAACGTTTGCTGAAGATACGGCGGCAGGTTAATCGCGTCGCGGGTATCACCCGGTTCGACCGGCACGGCAGCAAGCGTGTCCCACGTCGCATACTGCACGCGCAGAATCGGGTAAACAACAGGCACGGGCAGTTTTTTGCGGCGCATTTCGTCCAGCATATCGGCGGATCGGTCGCTGTAACCGCTCGCGCTCTCGTGAAACGCGAACACGTATTCGGCGGCAAGCATCGGGAGCAGTGCGACGGCTTTCCCCACCAACGCGATATTGTCGCCGAGTTGCGCCTCCAAAAGTTTGGCGAGTTCGGCGACGCTTGACGGGGCGCACCCCTGCCCCGGCGGGCAAACCGTGAGCGTTTCGGACGGAAGCATCACGCGCACGGTTCCATCGGTTAAAACGGCAAGTGTGCCGCGCCCGCGCTCCGGAATCACCACGTCAAACGGGGTCGCGCCGTCGCCGAATGAATCGAGCGTGTACGCCCCGGAGCCGGAAACGGCGGTGTTATAAGCGTTCAGCGCGGGCTTTCGCGTCGCCGGATTGAGGAATAAATCCACGAATGCGAAGCGCGGCAGGTGGGCAGTTTGCGTATTGAAACGGAGCAGTTCGCGTGTCGACGACACCGATAAGTTTTTCGCTGGTGCGCCGAGTAGGAGTTCATAAAAACGCAGCAATAGGTCGGCATACAAATCGGTCAGCGAGGCGTCGAGATGCGACGCGGCGAACGCTTCCACCCATCCGCACACGGTTTCGCCAAGCGCAAGCGCATCGGCGGCACGTTCGGGCTTCTTGAGGCGGTTCGCGCTTTGCTCGAACGTGGTCACTATCTGCGACAAAAGCACCGGCAGAATCTCCCGCAATGGAACATCAGCGGCGATTTTTTTGTCCCAGCGCGTGTAAATAATCCCGCTCCAGCCCCACGCCGTCGTCAGGTCGGAAACGAATTGCGCGGCGTCCGGCACAAACTTTGTTGTTTTGGCGAGCGACACGCCGCCTTTTTGCTCGATCTCGTGTTGTGTCGGCACATCCTCGCCGCCGAAGAACGCGCTCATTTCGCCCGCCGCCGACCAGAGTCCGCGAGTGCGAATGTCATCGTGCGGCACAACGGCATAGTCGGACGCGCCCGCCGAGGACGGATGCCCCGGCAGTTTAGCGAAATAATCGGAATCGTGCGCGGCAACGGTCATCGGTGTTCCTGGCGCGAAGGTGTCGAGCAAGCGGCGCAGGGTCGCTTTCGTCGGTTCGTCCCATAAGGCGGTTTGACCGAGAGCGAGGAGCGGCACACCGGGATACTGTGCCGCGAGTTCGCCCACCACGGTTTGCGCGGACGAGGTGAATGACGCAGGGGCGAAGCAGTCGCCGGGGGTTTCGGTTGCGGAATCGGTTGGCATGAAAAAGTACGGTTTCGGTCGGCGCGGAAAATCGGTTGTAGTAAGCGACGGTGATAGTATACCCCGCTTCGCCGCGTCCTATTCTACAACA
>JACMIU010000182.1 GCA_014380985.1 Armatimonadota bacterium
CAGACGTGTGCTCTTGCGATCCGACGCTCTTCCGATTTGTCGGTGATGGTCAACAAAACCGCGTCCGGGTTCATCAGAAAATCGGTCTGCAAAGAGGAGACCGCGGTTTGAAAGGTAGTCGTGGCGATAGCTCCGGCATTTTTCTTGCGTTGCAGGAGCGCGACGATTTCGGCATAGCCGGGAATGGTCAGAACCGGGCGCAGTAGCGGAGCCTGCTGAAACAACTCATCTACCACATCGCTACCGACTTCGGGCGCGTAGCGTTTCGCTACCGCGCTGGCATCCCAAAGAAGATGAACGGTTGCCATGAAATACTATTCGTCCCGCGCCGCGATAATCGCGCAGGAAAGACTATTGTCTTCGGGACGCACCCCGTCTTTTTGCATGAGTTCACGCGCCTGTTTCGCGGTCGCCTCTTTATCGTAGGCGACACCGAGACGGGCATAAACGCTTTGGAGAATCTGCTTCAATTCTTCTTTATTGGCGACGCTATTTGTCGGGATGATTGCGGTTTGCATTGGTGTTGTCTCCTCCATCGTCAGTATATCGCAGGAACGGCATTGTTCCCGCGAACGCTTTCTATGCCTTCCGCCGACGCACAAGCCCGGCACCGACCGGCACAAGGGCGAAACCGAGAAGCGCGAGCGTCCCTACTCCCATCGCAGAACACCAAGTGTTACAGTTTGAACAGATACAACGAGTCGTCTTTGGAGTTTTGACCCTCGGTATCTCAGTTGGCAGTGCAACCATCCTTTATATGTTCTATTTTGGAGAACCCATTACTGCACTTCCGCCACCATACGGGGAATCAGGCTTGCGTCGGCTCAACTTCTATGAACTGAGATCAAAAACAGCCATCTGCGTGGGAGTGCCGCGTCCTTCTGAGTCTGCCTCTCCAACGCCGGAAAATGCTACCGAATATCCGTATGTCTCGGCAATCCGTTTAGCCCATGCCGCGAACTGCGCCCGTGTCCATTCAAACCGATGATCCGTGTGTCGGAACTCGCCGCCGGGCAAACTTTCCCAAACGGTGTTGTATTCTGCATTGGGAGTGGTTACAACAAGGCGTCGCGGTTGCATGAACCCGAACACGTTGCGCTCGACATCGGGCAAACGATCTGGTTCAATATGTTCAACTACTTCCATCAGAAGCGCAATGTCGAAGCCCTGTAACCGGGCGTCGTGATACACCAGCGAACCGTGGAGCAGTTCGATTCGCTTGGCGTCGCCCTCTTGCCGGTCGAGTTTCAGGCGACGCGACGCCCGCGTCAACGTGAGAGGTGACACATCCATTCCGGTCAGGTTTTCGAGCGCGGGGAACGCCTCACGGAGCGCGAACAGCGTTTTGCCCTCACCGCAACCGAGGTCAAGGACGCGCTTTGCCGACGGGATCGCCGAGCGAATCGCTTCTATCGCCGCCGCGATTCGCTCGTCGTTTAACCGGGTTTTCGCCGCAACCACCGGCGCGGGTTCGGGCGCGGCAACCGTGTCCGGTTCGGGTTCCACCTCGGCGACTTCGGACAGGCGCAGGAGCGCGGCGTCGGTCAAAGTGCGCCGGTAGCGCAGGTATCGCGCCGTTATATATTCTTTCGCCGGGTGCGCGGACAGCCAATCGCCGCCGCGCCGGAGCAGTTTTTCTACCTCGTCATCCGCCACGAAATAATGCTTCGCGTTGTCCAGCACCGGAACAAGAACGTACAAGTGCGACAAACAATCGCGCACCGTGACCGCCCCCGCCACGGTTACGGTAAATAGATTCGCTTCGCCCCACTGCGGAAAGCGGTCGTCCAAAAGTTCCGGCGTGGCATCTGCCGTCACCGTGTAGCCGAGCGGCTCGAACACCCGCCGAATCGCCGCCGCACCGCCGTCACACGGCAGGGCGTACACGGTCGCCGAGAGCGCGAGCGGCGCGTCTACCGCTTCGGGAAACTTTTCGCACCGCCCGCCAAGCGCGGTTCCGAACACCTCCGCGATAGCAACCGACAAAAACGAACTCGCCGCATACGGTCGGTCGGAAACGTACTCCGCGAGGCTTGCGGGCGCGGACTTGCTCCCGCCACGCACTATCGCCACCGGATCTATCCGCACTGCAAGGCAAGCCGTAGTTCGCTCCGGCGACGATTCGGGGTAATACACGTTCGCCGTGCCGAACGTCAGTGGTTTCTCAAACCACTTATCGGGATGCTTATGGAGCAGGTAGCCGAGGATGGCGGAATCCGGCGCGGCTTCGGTCGCGGTGCAGGTTAAGGAAAAAATCATACCGCTCGTTGTATCGCGCCGGGCATCGGTTGCGCTAAAAGCCGTTTTTTTGAACCGCCAAGAACGCCAAACAGAAAAGAGAAAAATCTTCTCCCCTCTTGGCGTCCTTGGCGTCTTGGCGGTTCAAAAAATGGTTAGTGTGTTGCGTCCTCGCCGTCCGGGATTAGTTCGCGCACCGCTTCTTTGAGTTCGGCGACGCCCTCATCCGACCGCGCTTCGATGTAGCAACGAACGAGCGGTTCGGTTCCCGACGGGCGAATCAGTAGCCACGAACCGTCGCCGCGAATCATTTTCACGCCGTCCATCAGCGACGATTCGACTACCGGTTGTCCGGCTAAGACGACCGGCGTGTTCTGCTTCAAGCCAGCCATCAGTGCCTGTTTCGACGATTCAGGAAGGCGCATATCAATGCGCGTCGCCACGAACTTGCCGATAATGGCTTCGATGTCCGCGAGCAGTTCGAGCGGCGACTTGCCCGATTTCGCCACCAGTTCGGTGATAACGAGGTCGGCGACAATGCCGTCCTTTTCGGGGATATGCCCCTTGACCGACAACCCGCCCGATTCTTCGCCGCCCACAATCGCGTCGGTAGTATTGAGCGCGTTGCCGACCCACTTGAAGCCGACCGGTGTTTCAATAACCGCCAAGCCTAAGTACTTCGCCAGCGCGTCGATCATGTAGGACGTTGGCACGGTTCGTACCACCGAGCCGGTCGGGTATCGTTTCGACCAGTGCCAAATGGCGAGCGCGAGAACCTGATTCGACGTGATGTACTGCCCCGTCGCGTCCACCATGCCGAAGCGGTCGGCGTCGCCGTCCATCGAAAGCCCCAAGTGCGCCCCCTTTTCCACCACCAGTGCGCCCAATTCTTTGAGGTTGGTGGCGTTAGGCTCGGGGAGCGAACCGCCGAAAAGCGGATTGCGGTAATCGTGTATCGTGTGAACCACGCAACCGGCATCGCGCAAAATATCCGACAGATAGCCGCGCCCCGACGCATACAACGGGTCAATGCATACGGTCAGTTTCGCGGCGCGAATCGCCTCCATATCAATCAGTTTTTCGACGTGCGCCACATATTCCGGCTTCGGGTCAATTATCGTCGGGGCTTTGCCGCCCGACTTTACTTGCGACGGGTCTTCTTGCAGCTCGGCGATTCGCAAGGTAATCGCGTCGGTGACTTCGGGAAGCGCGGGGTGTGCGTAGTCCGGGATAAACTTAATCCCGTTGTATTCGGGCGGGTTGTGCGACGCCGTGAGCATCACCGCCCCGGCAAGGTTCTTCGCTCTTATTGTGAACGCGATTACCGGGGTTGGCGTGTCGCGGTCGGGGACGAACGTCGGAATGTTGTTCGCCATCAGCACATCGGCAACGAGTGCCGCGAACTGTTCGCCCAAAAACCGCGCATCGTAGCCGACCATCACGCCCTGCGACGCCTTGCCGGTTCCGCAAACGTGATCGGCAATCGCCTGCGCGACCAGTGCGACGTTGTCGAAGGTAAACTCCCGCGCCATCACCGCCCGCCAACCGTCCGTACCGAACGCGATTTTCTTGCTTGCAATCATAAAAAAGTCCGCCTGTAAAAAAGTGTGCGGCAACCGCTACCCATACCGCGCTGATGCAGTTTACCCGAAACCCGGCGCGTTTCCTTCCATGCCTTTTGTGAAAAAAGTCTCATTGCAAAAAAGTTAAGATTTGTTTATACTATCTCCGTCAATAGCCGTGCCGCTACGAGACAGGCATTTCGTTTGCCAAACGTCGTAATGTCGCGCCGTCATAGAAAGTAACGAGTGTTCCTCATGTTCCAAAGTCGTCTCGAACGCGCCGCGTTCCTCGTACTGTCTTGCAGTCTGATTGGTATCGTCGCCGGTTGCGGTAGCGGAAGCGATACCCCGTCCGTCCAGCCCTCTATCACCGCCGCCACAGATGCGGGTGTCGAACAAACTTTTGGCGACATCCGCACCCGCATCGTCGGCACAGCACAGCAACCGGTGGTATCCGCCGCGCCGGGCGCGACTGTTATCGGTATCGCCGGTGCAACCATCAGCGACATCACGCAATCGAGTGGCAACCGCACTTTGCTCGCCAGCAAGATCGTCTTCAGTAGCATTCGTGACGGGAACTATGAAATCTACAGCATGAACTCGGACGATACGAGTCAAATCCGCTTGACCAACAACACGGCAGAAGATACTTTTCCTTCCTACTCCGCGGATGGTAACAAAATTGTCTTTAATAGCATTCGTGATGGCAACTATGAAATCTACAGCATGAACTCGGACGGTACGGGTCAAATCCGCTTAACCAACAACACGAATTTTGATTATCTTCCTTCGTACTCTCCCGATGGCAACAAAATCGTCTTTTTGAGTGGTCGTGATGGCAACTTCCAAATCTACAGCATGAACTCGGACGG
>JACMIU010000183.1 GCA_014380985.1 Armatimonadota bacterium
GCCGCGTCGAGCGTCATGCCTTTGGTCTGCAGAACTTGCGCTATTTCGCCCCCTTCGCGCAGAACGCCAAGAAGCAGATGCGCGGTTTCGATGGTGTTGCTGTTCATGCCTCGCGCTTCCTGATACTAAAAATCAATCGCCCGCTTCGCCCGCGCCGAGAGGGTCATCTCTTTTCCCCGCGGGGTGTCGGTGGTCGCCCACGGGTTGCGCGGCAGGGGCGGCGTCCGCAACGCCGCGACAACGGCGTCGGGGTTCGCGCCGCACCCTGCCGCGATTCGGTACGACCGCGCTTCGGGTTCGCGTAGCAGTCCGATTAGCAAATGCTCCGGCGTTACTTGGTTCACATTGTCTGTTTGTGCTTCGATTTGCGCGTAGTAAACCGCCCGCCGTGCCGCTTCGGTGAATCGTTGCCACATGGTGCGTATTGTACCGCGAAAGGGTGGGGATGTTCCATCCTCCGGTTGGGGGCGTCCCCGTATGGACTTACCCGGCGGCATCCTTCGCGGCGGTTTCTCCCGCGACGTAGCCGGTTGACCACGCCGCTTGCAGGTTGTAGCCGCCCACCGGTCCGGCGATGTCCAAAATCTCGCCGCACAGATACAAGCCGCGCAGTTTCGACGAACGCATCGTTTGCGCGTCAACGTCGCCGAGGGACACGCCGCCCGCGACCACCTCGCCGCGCTCCAGCGGCACGTGCCGGACGCGACCGAGCCGCCATCCTTTGAGCGTGGAGGCGAGACGATTGCGCTCCTTTGCCTGAAGGTACGCGCCTTTGGTGGAAACGTCCACCTGTGCGTCGTCCATTAGAACGCGCACGAACCGGCTTGGCACGGATTCGATAGCGTCCACGAAGTCGGTCACGGCGCGGCGCGGGTACGCCTTCGTGTGCGACAGCAAACGTTCCGATACTTTCTCGAACGGTTCGTCGGGCAGGAAGTCGGCTTCCACCATTGATTCGGCGGGAATCGTCTCGGCAATCTCACGGGAAACGCCGAGAGCGACGGGGCCGGAAACGCCCTTGTGTGTCCAGAGCATATCGCCGCGCCACTTCATGCGCTCCTTGCCCGGCGAACCGTCGGCGTTCAGCCCCCGCGCCCGCAAAACGCAGTCCCGAAGCGCGACGCCCGACCAATCGGCGGGCGGCACGGGGTCAAGGTAGAGCGGGGCAAGCGCGGCACGGAGCGGCACAAGCGGATGACCGAGCGATTCGAGCCACCGCCAACCGTCGCCGGTCGTGCCGGTAGCCGGGTACGACGAGCCGCCCGTCGCTATGATGAGATGCGCGGTTTCGATAACTTCGCCGCTTTCGAGGGCGACGCTCGTGACCGCGGCGTCACTGGTTCGCACCGACGCTACCGGCGCGTCGAGCCGGACGCGAACCCCGGCGTCCCGCAGGTGCGCCTCCAACACCGCCACCACATCTTTCGCGTCAAACGGCGGCACGGGAAATATCCGACCATCGGGGCGCGTGTACGTTTCCATGCCCTTCGCCGTGAGCATTTCGAGAAACTGCGTGTTGGTGAACCGGTAAAATGACGGGCGTAGAAACCGCGCTTCGTTCGGGCGGAACCGGGCGCGGACTTCCTCTATCGTTCCGGCGTGCGCGACATTGCACTTGCCGCCGCCGCTAATCAGAATCTTCGTACCGAGCCGCGATTTCTTCTCCAGCAGAAGCACGTCCGCACCAAGCGTTGCGGCACGATACGCCGCAATCATGCCCGCCGCCCCGCCGCCGATAACCACGATAGATGCCGATTTCATACGGGTATTGTATCGCGCTCACGGCACAATAAGAGCGTGACCATACCACGCAGGGCGATTGCATTATCGTTCCCTCGTCTGAAAGCCGATTATTTACACGGGTTTTAACCCGTGTTTTCGTAGAAACATCGCAAGCAACGTAACTATAATGCAATCGCCCTGTATTTTTTCGGCGCGTCGCGTATGCCGCTGCTACGTGTCCAACCGGGGCGCGACGGCACGGGCGAGACGGTCACGGATCGCGTCCCAACGCCCCCCGTGCGGCGGTTCTTCGATTAGAATACGCGCCACGCCCGACGAATCGATAGCGTGAAGCGCGGCGTACAGTGCCGCGGCATAGCCGTGCGGGTCGGCGGGGAGGAGTAGAACATTCGGTTCAACGGGCGCGGGCGGTGCGCCCATCACGGCGCGGGCGATAATGCCGTCACCGTCCCGCTTTTGCTTGCGAATCAGTTTCGCCGTGAGAACGTAGGTCGGGGTGCGCGGGGCGTAATGCCGCGCCATCTGCCCCGGCGACCGGGCGACTCCCGTATCGCCGTCCAAAGCGTTCGCCGGGGCGTACACTACCGACACCATGCCGGGGCGTAGCACCCGTGCCGTTTCGCCCGTCGCGTCCACCACCGTGGATTCGATGCCGACCGCGCACGCCCCGCCGTCCAGAATCAGCAAATCGTCCACGAACGCACCCAATGAATCGGCGACGTGTTGCGCCGTGGTCGGCGACACGCCTTCGGAACGATTCGCCGAGGGCGCAGCGACCGGAACACCGGAGCGGGTTAGCAGTTCCAGCGCGACTGGATGGTCGGGAACACGCAGGGCAACCGTACCGCCGCCCGCCGTGACAATATCCGGCACGGCGTCCGCTTTCTTGACAACCAGCGTGACCGCGCCCGCCCAGTACATCGCCGCGAGTTCCGCCGCGAGCGGTGTCCAATCGGCGCACAGGGCTTGCGCGGCAATCGTGTCCGCGACGTGGACAATCAGCGGGTTCGTCGCCGGGCGTCCTTTCGCGGCGAAGATTTGTGTCACGGCTTCGGCGTCCAGCGCGTTCGCGCCCAAGCCGTACACGGTTTCGGAGGGGAATGCGACCAATTTTCCGGCACGCAGTCGCTCCACCGCCTCCGCCATGCCGTCCGCCGCCGCGATTATCCGTGTTGCCATGCGCGTATTGTATCGCGGCGCGGGTACAACGAAAGCAACGGAGAAAACCATGCTATCGAAACGTTTCGCTTTGCCGCTACTTGCCGCCGCTACCACGTTGTTTGCCGCCCCCGCATTTGCGCAGGACACGCCCGCCGACAAACTGCCGCTACGAATCCTGCCCGCGCCGCCGATGAGTGCGTCCTACGCCAAGTCCGCCGCTACCCCGGCGAAAACGCGCTTACGTCTCGTTTCCAAAACCGCGAACGACATTACCGACGACGACAAATGGTTTGCGCGAACGGGTTTGCGTTTGCCCGACTACGCTTTCATGGGCGCGAATCAGCCCTATGCGGACGACCAATTGCCCGATGGTTCCCCGATGACGTATGCCGGAATCGGGCTTCGTCGCGCCTTGCCGGGGGCGTCGAAAGACCGCGTTCTGCTCCTGTACGGCAACAATTTCGCCAGCGAAAACCTGTTGGTCAAAACGAAAACGCCGGGCGGCGAACCGGTGTACGCGCTTGATTTTACGACGTACCGCTCCCCGCTCATCGGCGACGCCGACCCCGTTACCCAAGCCATCGGCTTCGCGCTCGAAGACGCCGCCGGGACGTTGTTCGTTTCCCACGCCGCGAACGGTTACGCCAAAGAATCGGGCGGTAAAACCGGCTATATCACCGCACTGGAGCCGAAGTCCGGCAAAATGTTGTGGCGTTCCGCCCCGCTCACCAGCAACGCCAACACGTTCGCGCAAACCGGCGATGCCCTTATCTGCGGCTACGGCTTCACGGCGGAGCCGGACTTTCTGTATGTGTTGGACAAGCGCACCGGCAAACGCGTACAAACGATTCCTTTGAAAAGCGGGCCCTCCTACATCCTGCGGCGCGGCAACCGGGTGTATGTTCGGTGCTACGACACCGACTACGTTTTCGCCGTGAAGTAGGCGAAAACTTTACGGCGCGACGACCGTTTCGCGCCCGATACGCACATCGGTGAAAACGTCGAACTCGTCCCGCGAGCGTGTCGAAAACTCGCTTACCACCGCGCCGTTCGCGCCGCCTTGAAACCAGTGAAGCGTATCAGGCGCGATCGTCACCTGATCGCCGGGGCGCAGAACGTGTTCCCGAAAAACCGTGTACGCGCCTTCCGAACCGGGCGGAACCGTCGCCGTTATCGCGTCCCAGTCGCCCGTACCGTCAAGATAAACGTAGACCACGCCCATGCGGCAACGGAACGTTTCCTCCTTGCCGGGGTCGCCGCCAATTGGGGGGTGGCGATGCTCCGGGCAGGTTTGCCCCGGCATCAGCACCAAGTCTTTGGCACAAACGCGCTCCGTGTTGATGTAGGTAATGAGTTGCAGACCCTCGACCGCGATGTGTCCCAGCCCGAA
>JACMIU010000184.1 GCA_014380985.1 Armatimonadota bacterium
ATGTTCCCGTTTCACACGTGGCTTCCCGACACCTACAACGAGGCTCCCACATCGGTGACCATCGTGCTGGCGGGAGCGATGGGCAAACTTGGCGTGTACGGGTTTTACCGATTTGTGCTACCGCTGTTCCCTGACCTGTCGCGTCAAGCCGCGCCCGCCTTTGTCTGGCTCGGTGTTGCCGCGATTATCTACGGCGCGTTAATCGCGTCGGTGCAAAAGGATGTCAAGCGCGTTCTCGCCTACTCGTCGGTGTCGCACCTCGGCTTTATTATCATGGGGCTGTTTAGCGGCACGGCGCACGGCGTTTCCGGCGCACTGATACAAACCATCAACCATGGTGTTACCACCGGGGCGTTGTTTTTAATCGCCGGAATCATCGAGGAGCGACGCGGAACATCGCGTATCGCCGCACTCGGCGGACTGTGGGAGCAGATGCCGGTGTTCGGGCGCATTTTCTTAATCGTCACCTTTAGCTCGATTGCGCTACCGCTCACGAACGGCTTTGTCGGCGAGTTTCTAATTCTGCTCGGCACGTTCCAAACGCACCCGTTAGCGGCAGGACTGGCGACAACCGGCGTCATCTGGTCGGCGGTGTATATGCTCATCATGTTCCAGAAGGTGATGTACGGTGGCGTGACGAAAGCCGAGAACCGGCGACTGCGCGACCTGTCCGGCGTGGAAGTTCTGCAACTCGCGCCGTTTGTGCTGGCGATTTTCCTGCTCGGCATCGCGCCGACGGTGTTTACCAAACTTGCCGACCCTTCGGTAATGGAAACCGTGAACCGTTTGCAACCGAAATCATCGGGCGGCGGCATACCGGTAATCACACCGTCGCTGACGGACGAACCCGTGGCCCCCACCGAATCGCCACTAACACCGCTTGGCGGCGCGGAAAATCCGTCCGAGTCGCCAACGGAACGCGGCACACTCGATGTTCCGTCTATCGAAGCCCCGGCGACGCCGTAAAGAAAACACAAAACAGTGCCTGAAAATCCTTTTTTAGAATCCATCACCGCGCTAATGTCGCCGATTGTGCTAATGATTACCGGCATGATCGTATTACTTATCGGCGTCGGCAAGCCTTCGCCCGAACGCGCCCGAATTGTGACTACCGTTGCTTGGCTTGGATCCCTTGGTGCGGGAATGGTCGCCGCATTTAACCTTGGCATTGGAACTTTACTCCCAAGCGTTTTGGGAGAAAGTACCCTATCCTTCGGGGGCGGTATGATCAACGACTCGCTGGGCGCGGTTTTTAATATCGTGCTCGCGGTGTCAGCGTTTTTATCGGTGATCATGTCGGATAGGTTCCTTGCGGAGCGACGGCTACCGGCGGGCGAGTTTTTCGCCCTGATGCTCTTTTCGGCATCCGGCGGCATGATCATGGCACAAGCGTTTGACCTTGTGAATATCTTCGTCGGTCTTGAAGTACTGTCGGTCGCTTTGTATATCCTGTCTGGCTTCACCCGCCGCGATGTACGTTCGGAAGAAGCGGCAGTCAAATATTTCCTGCTCGGCGCATTTACATCGGCGTTCTTACTGTTTGGCTCGGCTCTCGTGTACGGTGCGGCCGGTATAACGATGAAGGCGGGCGGCACGGCGTTGCTGGCGGAAACGCCGTCCTACACCAATCTTTCCACAATCGCATTGGCACTATCTTCCTCGAATAACGCGGCGTTCCCGCTGGCGACTAATCCGATGTTTGTCACCGGCGCGGTGCTGATTATCTGCGGGCTTTGCTTCAAGGCAAGCATTGTGCCGTTCCACTCCTATGCGCCGGATGTGTACGAAGGTGCGCCGGTTCCCGTGACGGCGTTTATGTCGGCGGCGGCAAAGGCGGGCGCGTTCGCCGCGTTCCTGCGCTTCTATCTGGTGCTTTTGGACGGGGGGCAAAACGCCGGACCGTACCGGACGCTTCTCTGGGGACTTGCGGCGGCAACGATTCTGGTCGGCAACATTTTAGCAGTGCGGCAAACCACGATCAAGCGGATGCTGGCGTACTCGTCTATCGCGCACGCGGGTTATCTGCTCGTCGGGCTTCTTGCGATGGCTCCGGCAAACGGCAAAATCAGTGGAAGCGAAGTTTGGGAGTTGGCGCAAACGTCGGTCGGTTACTACCTGCTCGTTTATACCTTTATGAACCTCGGCGCGTTCGCGGTTCTGGCGTGGCTCGGTCGGGATCGCGGCAGAGAATACACACAGGTTTCCGACCTCGCGGGACTTGCCAAGCGGCAACCGGTGGCGGCGGGCGTGATGGCGGTGTTTTTACTGTCGCTTGCGGGCATTCCTCCGGCGGCGGGCTTTTTCGGCAAGTTGTACCTGTTCCTTGCGGCGATTAACGCGGGCTACGTCGGACTTGCCGCGCTTGGCTTACTCGCCTCGGTCATTGGTGCGGTCTACTACCTGAACGTGATCGTCTCAATGTTCTTCAGGGACGGCGAAAACGGCTTTTCCTCCGCGAACGCACGGGGCGGGGCGATGTGGGCGGCAATTATCGCGGCGGTGGCAACGCTTCTGCTGGGGCTGATTCCGCTTCCGAACATCACGCCGAAACTGCAACAGAAGATTGCCCCGCCGAAAAACGCAAAACCGAAGCCTTCTATACGACCGGGGACATAACGTCAACAGCCGGGTAGCATCACGTTGCCCGGTTCTCCCGCGATAGAAGTGAAACCGTCGCCCCTAAAATATCGCCGGTCTGGGCGGTAAGCGTATAGAATAATGCTTCGCGGAACCGTCGTTGTGCTGGGTGGGCGCGGCTGTTACCCGCGCCGCCCGCTCCGGCAACGGCGGCATGGGCGATACGTACCGCCAGTTCAATCGCACCGGCACGAACGGCAAGCGCGTTTGTTTTGTAGTCGGGGGCGTCTTTTGCGCCGTCGGCGATGGCGTATGCCCGTTCGCGCAAGGTCGCAAGTTCGTTTGCGAATGCCTCGGTTGCGGCGGGTAGGGCGCGAATCCCCGACCCGCGCTTGTCCGCGACACGCCGCAAGTCACGAAGCGCACCGGTCGCACAACCGATAGCGGGGGACACGGCTCCGGCGATACCCGCGTCATCGCCGCGCTTCATGCCGTCCCGCGAACCCCACTTAACGAAGTTTTCCTGCGGCACGAACAAATCGCTTAGTGTTACTTCCGTGGTCGCGGTGGCGTTCATCGCGCAAAGCGGCAGGGGAGGGGACGACGCGAACTGCTCGCTCTCAATGACTGGCGCGTACAGATAAACGTGGCATTCGGGGTCGGTATCGAGCGTCGCGCCGAAAACAACCGCGCTTAGGTACGGGTAGCCCGTGACCCACGGAGCGACACCGGAAACGCGGTAGCCCCCGTCCACAACGGTTGCGAGTAACATCGGTTCTTTGCGGCGCAGATGCCCGAAGCCGACGCCGACGTAGTGATTGCCGGAAGCCATGTCGCGCAGAAACCGTTCGCGCAGAGTCGCGTTTTCGCTTCCGTGAATCGTGCCGCACGTGCCTAAATGTTGTGTCAGAATAAACCACGTCGTTCCGCAAGCGGCGGTCAGAGTTTCGGTGAACACGCGCAAGAACGCGCTGGAGCAACCCTGCCCGCCCCACTCACGCGGCGTGGTAACACCGATCAGACCCGCTTCCGCGAGCGTCTTCAGATTATCCAGCGGGTCGGCTTCGCCGTTGTCCACGGCTTCGGCGCGAGGCTCGATAACAGTATCGCAAATGCGCTTCGTTTCTTGAAGCAGGTGCGTTTCGTGTGCCGTTAGCAACTCAAGCCCAGCAATTCCGACGGTTTCGGCGGCGTTTTCCATGAAAGGATTTTACCCTGATTCTACGAATACGTTTCCATGATGCCGACCAGCGCGGGAACGAGTTGTTTTTTGCGCGAAACGATGTCGCCGAGGTCGTACAAACTTTCGCCCATGTGCCGGAACGGAATCGCGGCGACAAGGCGCGACTGTCCGCGCACGAGCATCCGGCTTTCGCCCGTCACCACGTCCGTGACCATCAGACAGAACAACCCGATATTTTCGCGCCCGATGGTATCGTCCATCGCGGCGACGATTTCGGGAATCCGCGCCGGTAGTTCCTGCATCCCGGTGACTTCGACCTGCGCGATGGAGACGTTGACGCCCGCCATTTCGTAGCCCTTGCGGTCGCCATCCAGAATATCGGCGAGCGGCTTTGCGCCAAGCCCCGACGATGCATGAAGCAGTTCCGCGCCGTACTGGTGCATATCGAGGCGGCAGATGTTTGCCAGCCATGCGGCGGCGGCACGGTCACGGGCGGCGGTGGTCGGCGATTTGAACACCAGCGTATCGGACAAAATGCCGGACAGTAGCAAGCCGGAGATAGACGGTGGCGGCTCCAGTGTCCGGTCGCGGCATTTTTCCGCCACCAGTGTCGAGGTGCTACCCACCGGGTCTACCGTGAACGGGATTGGGGAAGCGGTTGGCGGATTGCCGAGCCGGTGATGGTCTAACACGCCGACAATATCGGCTTCCTCCGCGCCGGTGACGGCTTGCGACAGTTCGTTGTGATCTACCAGAATCAGTTTGGCGCGGGGGGGGGCAAGCAGTGCCTTCTGTTCCGCCATCCCGACATATAAACCGTTGTCGTCAATAATCAGAACGCTGTTTTCCTCCGAGCGCAATACTTGATTGCGATGGTCGGCGATTCGTTCGCGTTCGCGGTACATAGTCGCCTTCTCGGCGATTTCGCGGCACGTCGGTTCGCTCTCGTGGGAGTTGCCGCGCAGTCGTTTCGAGAACGACCGGGCGAGTGCGAGTGGAGTGACAATCCCAACCGGAACGCGGTTTTCTCCGACTACGGGTACAACCTGTTCGCCGGAAGAGAACCGATCCAGCGCGTCGGAAAGGGGGGCTTCCGGCGAAACCGAGGCTTGCGATTCGGTAATGTGCGCGAAGACGACGGCAACAGAAGGCAGGAACGCGGGCGGGATTTGTCCGAAGCGTTTCAAGGCGAACTGTGCCTGTTCGCCCGGTTGCCCGCAACGCACGGCGCGGATGGAATCATAGCCGCTTTGTGTCAGGAGCCATGCGTAGCCAAGCGCGGACGCGATAGCGTCGGTGTCGGGGCGTTGATGTCCGATAACATACGTTGTTTCGGCATCCCAGAGTTCAATGCGGTCGGTGGAGGGTGTGGGCATAAAAGGTATATTGTGAAAAAAAGTGCAAAGTTCCTGCAATTAGGGCGAGGCGGCTCGTCGCCCGTTGCCACGGTATTCATAGAATACCCGAACCGCGCCGACTTTCGCCTTGACGGTGCGACGCGGGCATGGTATGCTACGTGCGTTTAGTCGGAAAGCGAATGCTTACCCGACCGGCGAAGTACCGCCTCCGGTTTTTGCCGGAAAGTCGCCGTGTTTGCGATTTTCATCCCAACCGATTTTTTCGGCAACAGTAAAGGATTGACTGAACGACCGTGCCGGAATTACCGGAAGTTGAAACCGTGCGCCGTGGATTGGTTCCCCTTTGCGGCTCCACTATAACAGACTGTCTCGTCGCCAACGCTAAAGTTCTTCGCGGTCAAGCCTCGGATACCTTCCGCAATCGCCTGATAGGCGCAACGGTTGACGCGGTTGACCGACGTGGTAAGTATCTTTTGGTACGGCTTAAGCAAACCGATGGTTCCCCTGAAGCCTTTACTATCTACATTCACCTTAAAATGCGCGGGCAAATACGTTTGGAACCGGCTCACGCGGAACCGGGAAGGTATCACTGCGTTACGATAACGACAAAGAACATAAACGGGGAAACGCGCAACCTTTGCTTTTACGATATGTGGACTTGGGGCGAGATGCGCGTGTTTACGGAAAGCGAAGCGAAGAAGGTGATGCCGTCGCTTTTCAAAATGGGAGCCGAACCGCTCACCGAGGACTGGACGGGCGCCGCGCTTGAACTGTCGCTTCGCGGGCGACGTACCGCGATCAAACCTACGCTTTTAGACCAAAGCGTGGTCGCAGGAGTGGGGAACATTTACGCCGACGAAGCGTTACACCGTGCGGGGATACACCCGCGCCGCGTTGCCGGGCAATTGAGCAGGGCGGAAACGGATGATTTGGTAGCGTCAATAAAAACGATTTTAACGGAAGCGATTGGCACGGGCGGAACTACATCGGATAATTTTTTCGATGTGACGGGGGGCGTGGGGAATTACACGCCCCGCGTCTACGAACGCGCCGGAAAGCCGTGTCGGGGTTGCGACACCGTGCTAACGGGTATCCGTCTTGCAGGACGATCCGCGGTTTTCTGCCCGGTTTGTCAGCCGGAACCGGTATCCGCTGAGTTTAGCACCGGCAAGCCGGGTGTCAAAGCGATATAATAACGTAATTAAAAAAGAAGAAACGACCGATTTTTAGCGGTTGCGTGAACATTTTTTGACCGTCACAACTCTCGTTGGTGGCGAGCCAAATATTTTTTGAATGTTTACGCACAAGGAGCGATTTAACACGATGTCAGATGAAACGACCGGTGCGACCACGAACGATGAAGCAACCGCTTCGCCGGGCGTGTCCACCACCCCCTCCACGGCTTCCGCCACCCCCGAATTGTCGGGGGAGGGAACCGGCGCGGCAACCGCCGCGACGACGGAAACGGGAGGGAACGACCCAAAACCGACCCCTTCCAACACGTTCGAGCAGATGCCTCCGCTTGACCAGATTGAGGTTCCCGGCACAGAAAACCCTTCGACCGGACGAAACGGGCGCGGACGACGCGGCGACGATGAGAACACCGGCGAGTTCCGCGCCGGGCAGGTTGTCGTCGGTACGGTAGTCAAGATTGACGAACGCGAAGGCGTTTTAGTGGACATCGGCGCAAAGTCGGAAGGCATCATCCGCCTGTCGGAATTGTCGCGGGAACCCTTTAGCGACCCGTCCGAAGTCGTGAAACTGAACGACCGGGTAGACGTGTTGATTCTTGAGCCGGAAGGGCGCGAGGGCAACATTTTGCTGTCGCGCAAACGCGCCGAGTTCGAGCGTACTTGGGACAACCTGATTACCGCGATGAATGACGGTACGCCGGTGATGGCACTCGTACAAGAGCGCGTAAAAGGCGGGTTGGTCGTTGACCTCGGTGTGCGCGGGTTTGTTCCGGCGTCGCACGTCGGCAACGGTAAACTCAAGAACTTGGACAAGTTCGTCGGGCAAAACATCCCGCTTAAGGTGCTGGAAGTGGATCGCGGCGGTCGCAAAGTCGTCCTGTCGCACCGCCTCGCCACCGAAGAGGAGCGCGAAAACAACAAGCAAGCGACCATCAATGCGCTGGGCGAAGGACAGGTTCGCACCGGCACGATTCGCCGAGTCACCGATTACGGGGCGTTCGTGGATTTGGGCGGCATTGACGGACTGCTTCACGTTTCCGAAATGTCGTGGACGCGCATCAAGCACCCCTCCGATGTCGTGAAAGTCGGGCAGGAAGTCGAAGTCAAGGTGCTGAAAATGAACCTTGACCAAGGGCGTGTTTCGCTCGGAATGCGCGACCTGCTCCCCGACCCGTGGACAACCATCGGCGACAAGTATCATGTCGGCGACACCGTAGAAGGCGAAATCACCCGCCTTGTTCAGTTCGGCGCGTTTGTCGCACTGGAAGGCGGTATCGAGGGCATTATCCCGAACAGCGAACTCGCTAACCGGCGCATCGCCAAGCCGAGCGACGTAGTGGAAGAAGGACAAACGCTTTCGATTAAAATCATTGACGTTCGCCCCGACGACCGACGTATCACGCTTTCGCTACGCGCTTTGCAAAGCGACACGCAACCGCTCGCTCCGTCAACCGACGGCTCCACTGCCGAAGGCGACGCGAACCGTGCGCCCAAGCGTGACCGCAAGCGACGTGGCGGCGAAGAAGAGTTCGCGCCCGCTCCGGCGGGTGGCGGTGGCGGCGGATGGGGCGGCAACTACAGCACCGGCGGCGGTGGCGGGTTGACGCTCGGCGATATGTTCGGCGATATGTTCTCCGGTGGCAAAGCCGGTAAAGCCGGAGCGGGCAAAAAACGCGGTCGGCGATTCGAGGAAGAGGAAGAAGACCTCGACAACATTGACTTCGATGCCGAAATCGAAGCCGACGCCGAAGAAACCCCGGAAGCGGAGACGGACGAAACTCCTGATGATGCTCAAGGGGAAATTAAATAGGACGTTTCAGCAACGTAATTACCGCCAGCGGACTTTGTTCGTTGGCGGTTTTTGTTTGGGTAAGGAATAGACAAATCGGTGGATGGGGAAAAATCGCTGTTTCTGTACTGACCATGCTTCTGGCAACCGCGCCACTATCCGTGGTTCATGCCGCCGAACCTCTGAAAATCGCCGTTAAACCGCTCGCGCCCGTTAATAAAGCCGACACCGAGGCGGTACGAAAAGCCATCGCCACACGATTTCGCGCCGATGTACGGGTGCTTCCTTCCAGCCGCCTCCCTAAAACCGCGTATTACGCGCCGCGCAATCGCTACCGCGCCGAACGCTTATTGACTTGGCTCGACGCTAACACCGACAAAGATTACGCGAAAGTAATCGGAATCACGTCGCGGGATATTTCCACTACCAGGGGCGACGTGGTGGATTGGGGGATTTTCGGACTCGGCGCGATAGATTTGCGCCCGTGCGTGTTGTCCACGTTCCGATTGGGGGGCGGCGTTTCGCAAAAAAAACGGCGCGAGCGGTTGCAAAAAATTGCTGTGCATGAGGCGGGGCATACGTTCGGACTTCCACATTGTCCGAAAGCACGTTGCATGATGAACGATGCGCGGGGTAGTATCAAAACCGTGGACGCCGAAACCGGCTTTTGCAAAAAGTGCGTCGCCCGTTTGGGAGGCAACTTGCGCCCATGAAAACACTGGGAGTCACCGGGGGAATCGCTTGCGGCAAGTCGTTCGTGACCGCGCAACTCTCGCAGTGGGGGGCGCAAACCGCGTCCGCCGACGCCGACGCCCGCGAAGTCGTCCTGCCGGGGACGCCGACGCTCGAAACCGTGTTCGCGGCGTTTCCCGAATCTCGCTTGCCGGGCGGTATGCTCAATCGCCGCTACCTTGCCGAGCGAACTTTTGGCGACCCCGACGTCCGCGCCAAACTGGAATCGCTCCTGCATCCGGCGATTTTTGCACGAATGGAAGCCACGATCAGCACGGCGCGAACATCGGATGACGCTCCGCTTCTCGCCTACGAAGTGCCGCTTTTGTTCGAGAAGAACCGGGAATCGCTGTTTGATGAAACGCTCGCCGTAGTTTGTTCGCCGGAAATGCAAGCCGAACGGTTACAAGCGCGGGAACTTGCCAAAAACGGCGGGACGCTGACATCCGAACAAATCGCCGAGCGTCTCGCGGCGCAACTGTCTAACGAAGAAAAGGCAAGTCGCGCCGATTTCGTTATTTACACCGATGGCACGGAGGCGGACACTACTGAGCAAGCCCGCGCCGTGTGGCGCGAACTAACCGGGAGCGAACCACCGGCAAGCCGCGTATAATGAAACCGGAACCGTTCCGCCCATGAGCCTAACAGCAAGTCCCCGCCCCTTACGCAACTTAGACAAAACGCTGATTCTGGCGGTGCTACTTCTGATGGCGTTCTCTATTGCGGCGATTTTCGCGGCGACTTCCGCCAAGTCAGGAGCGGGGTTGGCATTGCGGCAGGGCATCTATTTCGCGGTCGGATTAATCGTTTGCGGCGTGGTCGCAAGCCGCGACTACGCCAATCTGCCGCGCTATGTACCGTACCTGTACGGTCTGAATATTGTTTTGCTTCTGATAGTGGAGTTCTTCTCGCCCGAAGTCAAGGGGGCGGCGCGGTGGATTAAACTACCGATTCCCGGCATGGACTTCAAACTGCAACCCTCGGAGTTCGCCAAAATCCTGACGATTATCACGCTGTCGTGCCACGTCGCGCAAATGGAAACTCGCATCCGGCAGTTTCCCTACCTGCTTTTGTCGCTCGCACATATCGCCATTCCGACCCTGCTCATCATGAAGCAACCCGACTTAGGCACATCGCTCGTGCTGGTCGCCATCTGGGCAGGAATCGTGTTCGTCGCCGGGGCGAAGTGGCAACATCTGGTCGGGCTTGCGCTCGTCGGGGTGCTTTTGTTTGCAGTGGCATGGCACTTCGACCTGCTCAAGGATTACCAGAAAGAACGTATCCATACCTTTATTGACCCGCTTTCCGACCCCAAAGGCAAGGGATACCATGTGCTTCAAAGCCTAATCGCTATCGGTGGGGGATCAGTGCGTGGACAGGGCTTTATGAACGGCTTGCAAACAAACAACCGTTTTATCCCCGAAAACCAAACCGACTTCGTTTTCACCGTGGTCGGCGAGGAGACCGGCTTCGTCGGCGGATGCGTGTTGCTCGGAATCTACGCGGTGATTTTGTACCGAGGTAGCCTTATCGCGGCGACCTGCGACGATCCGCTCGGTCGCTTAATCGCGTCCGGTGTCGTGTCGCTGTTCACGTTTCACCTATTAGTCAATATCGGCATGACCACCGGCATCATGCCCGTCGTCGGTGTGCCGCTCCCTCTGATGAGTTTCGGCGGCTCGGCGGCGTGGGCAAACCTCGCCGGAATCGGCTTGCTCCTCGGCATCGGACTCCGCCGCCACACGTCTTTCTTTTGAACCGCCAAGACGCGGAGGACGCCAAGATCAGAAAGAGAAAAACCTTCTCTGCTCTTAGCGTTCTTGGCGTCTTGGCGGTTCAATTTCGCTTTAGTGGCGGAAGTGGCGAACGCCGGTAAATACCATAGCGATACCGCGTTCGTTGCAAAGCGCGATGGTTTCCGCGTCGCGCACCGAACCGCCCGGCTGAACGATGCTCGTGACCCCGGCATTTGCCGCCGTTTCAGGTCCGTCGGCGAACGGGAAAAAGGCGTCCGAAGCGAGTACCGCGCCTATCGCGTGTTCCCCGGCTTGCTCGACCGCAAGGCGCACCGAGCGCACCCGGTTCATCTGTCCCGCGCCGACGCCGCGCAGCGCGTTCCCTTTCGCAATCACAATCGCGTTGGACTTGACGTGCTTGACCACGCGCCACGCGAAAAGCAGTTCAGCTAATTCTTCCGGCGTCGGTTTGCGTTCGGTCGGGTAGGTCAAGTCGTCACTTACGATAGGGCGGTAATCACGGGTGGAAACCAATAGCCCGCCGACGATTTGCTTCACCGTATAGCCGTCTTTGCCGGGTTCGGTGAACGGAGCGACTTCCAAAAGGCGCAGGTTCGCGCCCCATTTGCGCTTCGTGGTCAATGTCTCGACAACGCCGTCCTCGTAGCCGGGCGCAACAATGCACTCGAAAAAGTTGTTCGGCTCGGTGATACGGGCGGCGGTAGCGGCGTCGAGCGACCGGTTCACGGCTAAAATCCCGCCGAATGCCGAAACCGTATCCGCTTCCCGCGCCGCCCCGAACGCCTCCGCGAGCGTTTCCGCCACGGCGCACCCGCACGGGTTGGCGTGTTTGATAATTGCGGCGGCGGGGGACGTAATGCCGAACTCCTTGACCAGTTCCAACGCCCCGTCCAAGTCGTACAGGTTGTTGAACGATGTTTCCTTGCCGGAGTTGTCGCGCCGCACGGCGTTTCCGATACAAGGCTCGGTAACGGACGAATCGCGGTACAGCGCAGCGGACTGGTGCGGGTTCTCGCCGTAGCGAAGCACCTGCGAACGGGGCAGGGACAGGCGAAACGTTTCCGGTAGCGTTGTGTCCGCGCCTCCCGCGGCGTACTGCTTTTCCAGATACGTCGCAATCATGGCGTCATACGCGGCGGTGTGCGCGAACGCTTTGGCGGCGAGCCGTCGCCGCGTCGCAAGCGTTACGCCGCCATGCGTTTCGATTTCGGCAAGCACCACGTCATAGTCCAGTGGGTCGGTGACAATCGCTACGCCGTCGTGGTTTTTCGCCGCCGACCGTACCATCGCCGGTCCGCCAATGTCAATGTTTTCGATAGCGTCTCCGAGCGTGACACCCGGCTTCGCAATCGTCGCCGCGAACGGGTACAGGTTGACGCAAACCAAGTCAATCGGTGCGATACCATGCTTCTCAATGGTTTCGGTGTGTTCCGCTAAATCGCGCCGCGCCAGAATCCCGCCGTGAACATTGGGGTGCAGGGTTTTCACACGTCCGTCGAGCATTTCGGGAAAGCCGGTCAGGTCACTGATTCCGACGACGGGAACGCCCGCATCCGTGAGTGCGGCGGCAGTTCCGCCCGTGGAAACGATTTCCGCGCCGTGCGCCGCGAGTTTTTGCGCGAGCGCGGCGACGCCGGTTTTATCGGACACGCTCACAAGGGCGCGACGAATGGGTACAATTTGCATGGTGTCAGTATAACACGGCGATACCGGTACACTCAAACTGGTTAAATGTGTTAGAAAGGTGATCGAAAAATGGCAGAAAATGATGAGGAAACGTGGAACCATCCACAATGGGGAATGTTCGTTTGGGATGAATACGCATGGCTTAGCGATGTTGTTGCCCCTGGCTTCGACATCTTCACCTACGATACAAGAAATGGAAACGCGCTCCTGCAAGGCAGTGTCTACGAAGTGGGGTTTGAATCCGACGAGGGCGAACCGCCGTCCCCCGAAGTCGTTGCCGTTGTAGAAAAGGTCGTGGCGCGTTCTTCGGCAATTGCGGACGCTGTCGTCACTGCGCTGTGGAACGATTTCGCCGGAGACCCGCCCAAGTCCGGTATGTGGTGGCACGGTGACTTGGAGTCGGTGAGCGAGGGCATTGAGCCGCCCCCGACCGCGCCCGGCGACCTGCCCGCGTTACTGCGCTTAAATCGCATCATTGCGCGTGATAGAGATTACGGCACAGGGACTCCTGTCGTCGAACTGTCGTTTCACGCCGCATTTGAGGAGGAACATGGCGTCGGAATACTTACCGACGGTGAAATCATCCTCGGTACGGGCTACTGTTACGACGTGTCGCCCTACGGCACGACCTACGGCGATGGCGACGGGTAGACTCGCCCCGTGTTGCCCCCGTGCCGCGCCGCGCCGTATAATAGCCCCGCTATGACACAAACGCCACTGGGACACAACCCGGTCACTTTGCTCGGAATGCGCGTGGATCGCGTCACGATGGACGAGTCGCTCGCTCTTGTCGAATCGTACATCGCCGAACGCAAGCCGCGCCACATTCTCACCGCCGACGCTTCGATGGTTGTCACCGCAAAGGAAGACGCCGACTTTGCCGCCATCGCCGCGAACGCAGACCTCGTGACCCCCGACGGCGCGGGCATTCTTTGGGCGACGAAGCGGCAGGGGAACCCCGTTACCGCGAAAGTAAGCGGCGTCGTGCTGGCGGAACGCCTCGTCGCCCTGTCCGCCGTTAAAGGTTGGCGCGTCTTCTTCTTTGGAGCCGCACCGGGCGTCGCCGAGGAAGCGCGGGCGCGTATGCTGGCGAAATACGAAGGCGCGAACATCGTTGGGCACCGCGACGGGTTCTTTAGCGCGGACAACGAAGCCGAAGTATTGAACGAAATCCGCGCCGCGAAACCCGACATTCTCCTTGTCGCCCTTGGCATCCCGAAACAGGAAAAGTTTATCCACAAGCACAAAGCCGCGCTCGAAGTCCCCGTTCTAATCGGCGTCGGCGGAACCTTCGACGTCATGAGCGGAACCGTTCGCCGCGCCCCCATTTGGATGCAGAACGCCGGTCTCGAATGGCTCCATCGCCTCGCCGCCAACCCCAAGAAGATTAGTAAAGTCGCCATGCTCCCGCAATTCGTCCGCATGGTCATCATGGAAAAGCGTTCCCCGGCGTCCCCTGTGGGTTAAAACCCACGCGGGATGTCGCCGGTGATACAATAAATGCCATGAACACCGACGCCCTGCGCCCCTTACGACAAAACTTCGTTTCGTCGGATGCCCCTGAACGCCACACGCCCTCCCTCGAAGCCTTCCGAAAGTTGGTCGAAAACGCCCGCGAAACCGCCAATGGCAAGACCGTCGTCGTTCCCGTCTGGCGTGACACGCTCGCCGACACCGAAACCCCCGTGTCCGCCTTCCGCCGCATCGCCCACCGCCCCAACGCCTTTCTCCTCGAATCCGTCGAAGGCGGCGAAAACCTCGGACGCTACTCGTTCCTCGGCGCGGAGCCGTCGCGCACCTTCCGTAGCCGGGGGCGCACCGTGATTACCACCGAAAATGGCGTCGTTTCTACCGAAACTATAGCAACCGGCGACGACCCGCTGACCCTCGTCGAGCGTTATTTCGCCGCGATTCACTACGTCGCTCTGCCCGACCTGCCGCGCTTCGTCGGCGGCGCGGTCGGCTACATCGGCTACGACTGGGTTCGTTTTCTCGAACCCGTTGGCGATAGTACGGTGGACGATTTGAGCGTGGACGACGTGTATCTGCTGTTTCCCGAAACGCTCGGCGTGTTCGACCACGTGCGCCACCGCCTCAAGGCACTCGCCAACGCCTTCGTCAAGCCCGGCGACAATATTGACGCGGCGTACAGCGACGCCAAGGCGCGAGCGGACGGTTTCCTCGCCGCGCTCGTCGCTGGTGCTACGGATTACGTCGCCTCCAACACGCCGCATAGCACCAGTGCTACAAGCCGAAGTACTGGCGACGGCGACGTTTTCATCTCCAACATGACCCCCGAAACCTACCGCGACATGGTGGCGACCGGCAAGGAGTATATCGCGGCGGGCGACGTGTTTCAGGTCGTACTGTCGCAACGGTTCAGCAAGCCCTGCGCCGCCGACCCCGTGGACGTTTACCGTGCCCTGCGCTCCCTCAACCCGTCGCCGTATATGTATTTCCTATCTCTCGATTCCGGCGTTACACTGGTCGGGGCGTCGCCGGAAATCCTTTGCACCGTGGAAAACAACACCGTGACCGTTCGACCGATTGCCGGAACGCGCCCGCGTGGCGCGACCCCCGCCGAGGACGCCGCGCTCGCGTCCGAACTCTTAGCGGACGAAAAGGAACGCGCCGAGCATATCATGCTGGTGGATTTGGGACGCAACGATGTCGGGCGCGTGTCGCAATACGGAACCGTTCGCGTCACCGAACTGATGACGATTGAGCGTTACTCACACGTCATGCACATCGTCTCGCACGTAACCGGCACGCTTTTGTCGGACAAAACCCCGTTCGACGTGCTAAGGTCGTCGTTCCCCGCCGGAACGCTTAGCGGTGCGCCGAAAGTCCGCGCTATGCAGATTATCGAGGAGTTGGAACCCACGCGGCGCGGCACGTATGGCGGGGCGATAGGATATTTCTCGCTAAACGGCAACCTTGACGCCGCGATAACGATTCGCACCGTTTTGATAAAGGACGGCATCGCGCACGTTCAAGCCGGTGGCGGCATCGTCGCCGATTCCGACTCCGACGCCGAGTACGCCGAAACTGTGAAAAAGTCGGAATCGGGACGTCGCGCCGTGGAGATCGCCGAGCGTGGACTCGACACGCTTTTCGCCCCCATCAGCACCACGGACACCATTGGCGACCGCTGGAACCGCTTAGAGTTGGATGCCGAAGTCGCCGTGCAAACGGTTCGTGGCAGGTAGGAAAGGAACAGCAACATGGAAGCGGAAGTGGAAGAACTGAAGCAAAACGTGGGGGAGCGATTCGGCGCGAATGACCCCGTGACCACCTTAATCAACCGGCTCGGTGCGTCGACGCGGAGCGAAGTCGTTTTTGGCACGACAGTCGAACGCGGAGCAGTGACGTTGATACCCGTTGCGCGGATAAGTTACGGAATGGGCTTCGGATTTGGTGCTAAGTCGAATGGGGGAGGTGGGGGCGGCGGTCTGATTGGCGAACCGGTAGGACTCATCGAAGTTTCCGACTCTGGCTCCCGCTTCCTGCCGATTTCGACACCGGCAAGCCGGATCGCCGTTGTTGGCGCGTTGGCGTTAGCGGCACTTGTTGCCTATTGGTTCTCATCGAGAGGTAAGGGCAGTTGAGCATAATCGTGGTTTTTCGCTCGTGCCTACGCCCCGAACACGCCGACGAGTACGGCGCGGAAGCGAAGGAAATGGCGGAATTGGCGCGGGCGCAATCCGGCATCATTGCGTTCAAAACCTTCGCGGCAACCGACGGCGAGCGCGTCACCATCGCCGAGTTTGTGGACGAGGCGGCGGTAGTCGCGTGGCGCGAAAACGCCCGGCACAAGGAAGCGCAAACCGCCGGACGCGAACGTTTCTACGCCGAATACCGCGTACAAGTGTGCGAAGTCCTCCGCGATTACGGTTACGAGAAATAACAAACGCCCCGCGTCTTTCGGCGCGGGGCGTGATCATTTCATCCTTGCGGGCGTGTCAGACCGAGTTAGCAATGATTATCGCTTCCGCGATCTCGCGCTTGGATTTGCGCGTGTTCATGCTCTGGACTTGAATACGGCGGAAGGCATCTTGTTCCTTCAAGCCATACTGATCCATCAGGATGCCTTTGGCGCGGTCAACCGATTTGCGCGTTTCCAGTTTATCTTCCATCTTCTCGACCTCTTTTTCGAGCTCGAGGAACTCTTCAAAGCGGGCGATTGCGATTTCGATAGCAGGCATTAATTCCGCTTCTTTGAACGGCTTGACCAGATAGGCGAACACACCCGCGTCACGAGCGCGATCCACCAAATCTTTTTGCGAATAGGCGGTCAGTAACAGAACGGGCGCGATGGCTTCGGTTGAAATGATTTTCGCCGCGTCAATTCCGTCCATGTTGGGCATCTTGATGTCGAGGATAGCGAGATCCGGTTTGAGTTCCCGTGATTGTTCGACGGCTTGTGCGCCGTCGCCCGCTTCCCCGATAACGATATGCCCCATATTTTCCAGCGTTCGGCGCAGGTCGAGACGAATAATCGGCTCGTCGTCTGCGATTAATAGGCGTAGGGGTTCCACTTGTTATACACACTCCTTGATTCCGGCTTGCCACGGTTGCTGGCTGGCGTTGCCAACGAACCGGTTCCCCGTACGGTTCTTGCCGATACGGAAAACGTTTCAGAAGCCGGTAGGTCTTCTTTTTGAATTAATTGGTAACGCATTCGGTCATTTTTGTATCGCTTCCCTATTTCTCCGGCCCGATTGGTGCGTTCGTGCGTTCGGGCAAAGTGGTTGAAATGGGTACGGTTCGACCGTTTACATCCCCTATTTTAGCGGACATTTTCGCGTTGTGCTACTATAGACGTCTTCAAGGGCGCGGGGGTTCCCGGTTTCGGCAGTTCGCCCGGTTTCGGGCGATACGCCTCCCGGCAAAACATCGCAAGTGGGGGAATGAACTTTCGTGCATCCTCCGCGTCTACGAACTCATATCCGGTACGGCGGTTCGCCCGCGACGCCGACGAAACATGGGAGTCGTTATGCAATTCAATCCAATAAAAACTATGCGTGTCGGCGCGGCGTTCGGTGTCGCCGCCGCCCTCAGTGCCGCCACTTTTTCTCTTGCCGCCCCGCCGAAAAAGAACGCGCCTAAAGCGAAAGCAAAACCGGTAGTATCCGCGGTCCCCGCCTCGACGCAGACCGGTTTCACCGATAACACGCCGCTCACCGAGGAGCAACGCATTGTTCACGTTCTGAACCGCGTCGGGTTTGGCGCACGTCCCGGCGACGTGGAGCGGATCAAGGCGATGGGACTGTCGAAATATCTGGAGGGGCAACTAAACCCAACGACGCAAATGATCGCGTCGGCGGAAAACAAACTTTCCGATTATCCGGCGTTGAACCAATCCAGCAAAGAACTGGTGGCTTCGTATTATTCGACGCTTCGGCAAGGCGTCGAGATTAAAAAGATGCAAGGCGACATCATGGAGCGGGCAAAAGCGGGTGGGGCGGCAACCGACGGGATGGAGATGTCGCCCGATTCCACACCGGAAGATCGGCAAAAAGCCGTTCGCGCCCTGATGCAGAACGCCACGCCCGAAGAAAAACAGAAACTAATGGCGGCGATGGGCAAGCGCAAGGACAAACAAGCGCGTACCGACGGTATTCAGGACGCCAGTCGCGCTCTGCAGATCGCCAAAGTCGTGCGGGCAACCGATTCCGAAGCGCAACTCTACGAAGTCATGGCGGACTTTTGGAGCAACCACTTTAATATTGATGTTCGCAAAAACGCTTGCCGCGTGCTGAAAGTCGCCGACGAACGCGAGGTGTCGCGCAAACACGCTCTTGGAACGTTCCGCGAACTTCTCGGCGCGTCGGCGCATTCCCCGGCGATGATGGTGTATTTGGACAACGCTAACAATGTCGCGCCGGAGCCGGACAACCCGCGCCGCGAAAAAATGCGTCAAGCATACCTCGACCGTATGGCGAAAGACGGCGATCCATTGGTGCAAGCGGCGGTCGCCGGTAAGCGCGGCAAAGCGGGTATCAACGAAAACTACGCCCGCGAAATCATGGAACTACACACGCTCGGCGTGGACGGTGGCTACACGCAAAAAGATGTGCAGGAAGTCGCCCGCTGCTTCACCGGCTGGGGCGTCGGCAACCGCCGGGTTGGCAAGGAAGGCGAGTGGGTATTCAGTCCGCGACAGCACGACAACGGGGTGAAAACCGTGCTTGGCGTGACGATTCCCGCGAACGGCGGCGAAAAAGACGGCGAGATGGTGCTGGATATTTTAGCATCGCACCCGCGAACCATGCGCCACGTTTCCACGAAACTGTGTCAGCGACTCGTTAGCGACACGCCCCCGGAAAGCCTTGTGAATAAGTGCGTCGCCACGTGGAAACGCACGGACGGCAATATCCGCGAAATCACGCGCACCATTGTTACGTCGCCGGAGTTTTACTCCCGCGCCGCCTACCGGCAAAAAATCAAATCGCCGTTTGAGTACGCCGTATCGAGTGTGCGGGCGGTCGGCGGCACTATTGACCTGTCGCCCCAATCAAAATCAAGGGGTATCAAAAACGCAAAGTTCGCGCTCGGCAAGGGCGGGGCGATTCCCGGCGGACTTTTGACGCGAACGCTCGCGGGGCAAGTCACCACGATGGGGCAACCGCTCTATCAGCATCAGGCTCCCACCGGCTATTCGGAAGACTCACGCAAATGGGTATCGTCGGGTGCGCTGGTATCGCGGCTCAACTTCGCGCTCGGCTTGATGAACAACGAGATGGTGGAAGTTGACCTACCGGGTGCGCCACTAACCGCCGCAACCGAACCCGCGCAAATCGTGCAGTCGGTCACGGGTGAAATCCTGCGCGGCGACGTCTCCCCGGCGACCCGCGCCACGCTCCTCAAGCAAGCCACCACAGCCGTCAGCGAAAACACCACCGCGGCAGGGCAACCACTGGAAAAACGACTGACTGCACTGGTGCTTGGCTCCCCGGAGTTTCAGCGTCGCTAACCAGCAAGAAAGAACAAAATTATGCAATCACGACGATTATTTTTACGGAACGGCGGTATCGCTCTCGCCTCGGTCGGACTGGTTCCTGCGCTCGGGCCCGCGTTCCTGCGCCGCGCCGCGCTCGGCGCGGAAACGCCGAAACGCGGCAAGGTACTTATCTGCCTGTTTCAACGCGGCGCGTGTGACGGGCTTTCGATGGTCACGCCGCACGGCGACCCTGACCTGTACAAACTGCGCTCTCAAATCGCGGTGGCGCGTCCGAAAGGTGGCGACCGCGAATCTGCCACGCTTGACTTGGACGGCTTTTTCGGACTGCACCCGGCAATGGCGGCTTTGATGCCGATGTACAAATCCGGTCAGATGGCGATTGTTCACGCAGCGGGATCGCCCTCCGGCACACGTTCACACTTCGACGCGCAGGACTTTATGGAATCCGGCACACCCGACGCGAAAAGTGTCCCTGATGGCTGGCTATCGCGCACGGCGGCACTCTGCCCCGAAGACCGCGCCAACGCCAAGAACACGCCGTTCAAAGCCGTAGCACTCGGCGGCGCGATGCCGCGTTCCCTGCAAGGTGACGCAAACGCTTTAGCGATCCCCGACCTGCGCTCGTTCGGAATCCGTGACAACGCCGGGGCGAAAAGCGGACGCGGTAACAACGACGCGGCGATGGCTATGATGATGGGCGGCGGCAACACCGCGCAGGGCGGCTTCGAGACGCTGTACGACAAAGCCGTCGGCGATGTTTTGCACGGCACGGCGGAAGAATCGTTTGAGGCGATTGCGATGCTCAAGCGGCTCAATCTCGGCGCGTACCGACCGGCTAACGGCGCGAAGTATCCCGGCGGCAAGTTCGGCACATCGCTTCAGCAAATCGCGCAACTCGTCAAGGCGGATGTCGGCTTGCAAGTCGCCTTCGCCGATATGGGCGGTTGGGATACGCACGTCAATCAGGGCGGGGCGACCGGGCAGTTAGCGACTCGCCTACGCGAGTTTTCCGGCGCGATTGCCGCGCTTTATACCGACCTCGGCGACCGCATGACGGACGTGACGATTCTCACCATGAGCGAGTTCGGGCGGTCGGCGCGGCAAAACGGCGGCGGCGGAACCGACCACGGTCACGGCACGGCGTTCCTTGCCCTCGGCGGCGACGTGAACGGCGGCAAAGTCTTAGGCAAATGGCCCGGCTTATCCCCCGACAAGTTGTACGAAAACCGCGACTTAGCCGTCACCACCGACTTCCGCTCGGTGTTTGCCGAAGTCGCCACGAAGCACCTGCGGATTCCGGCAACTGGGATACCGAAACTGTTCCCCGGCTATACCGGCACGGCGGCGGATTTTCGCGGGGTTATTCGCGGGTAGCCGCGCCCCGTCCAGTGTATGTCGGCGGATAAACCCGCGACCTGTTATAGGAACCCCGCCTTCGCGGGGTACGGTAGCGGATGGCGGGTTTATCCGCTGACCCAACCGTCGGGCGACCCAATCAACTGGGGCGCAACCACGGGGGAATCAATGCTCCGCCCCTACATCACGTCCAGCATCAAAACCCAGTCGCAACCGCGCCCTTTCGAGGGCGGCGTAAACTCCTGCGTCCCTGTGTTCGCAAATGTGCCGCATTCCTTGTTTTTTCCCGTGCGCGGATCGAGCCATGCGCCGGTTGCCGTGCCGGAGAGTTTGCTCATGTCCACGGTGAAACCTTGCCCCGACGCCGAATAGACGAAAATGTACGCGCCGTTCGCGTCCCGCGACGCTTGGATGTGGTGTGTGCGGCGCAATTCATCGTCGAACGTATCCGACACGATTACCGATTGGTCGGGGACGCGGCTAAAATACGGTCGTGAAAGAAACAGGTTTTTCGCGTGTTGCATTTGCCCCGCGCCCGGAAGTTGCATCGCTTCGCGCCACGGCGTTCGGGGAAAGTTCACCGGGGGCGATATGCTCTCGTCGTAGAACTGCCAGATGTCGTGGCAACCGTAGGTGTGTCCACACGCCCCGGCAAGCGTTGCCCACCACAAAAACTTGCGACACTCGTAATCGTCCATATAGCCGGTCTCACGCCGAAAAGCGTTCGGATGATCCTCGTAACCGGGTTCGCCGTCAAGGCACGGTTTCGGGGGAGTAAGCGCGTAATCCTCGCCGATACTGCGGTAGTTATCGCGGTCAAATGTATGCCCCGTCTGGTACATATTGAACGCCAGCCAGTCGTCATTATGAAACTCGCTCGACGACGTAAACTGCCCTTGCGGGTGGAACGTCTGCAGGTGCTTGCCCGCGTCGCCCTCCGCGATTCCCGCCGCCATTTCGCGGATGATAGCGCGGTGCGTATCGGATTCGATTTTGCGGTCACCGCCCAGAATCCAGATTAAAGAGGGCGCGGTCTTGTAGCGTTCGCCAATCCATTTGCCAAACACGCGGGCGTTTTCCGGCGTGAAGATTTCCGGTCCCGCCCCCCAACCGCCCTTGTTCCACTTGTCGCCCCATGTCGGCAGTAGCCCGGCGACCATGCCATGCTCGGCGATTCGCGTCACAATAGCGTCCATGTGCGCCCAGTACCCCTCGTTTGGCTGAGTTAAATCCGTGCCGACGAACGGAGTATCGCCGTTCGCGTTCGGCGTTTCCAGTCCATCGAACTCGGCGAGCGCGACGCACTGAATCACCGTGTAGCCTTTCGCAGCACGGTCGGTCAGGTACTCGTCGGCTTGTGCCAAAGTCAACCGGTGGAAAAGTTCCCACGCCGTATCGCCGAGATAGAAAAACGGGGTTCCGTCCGATTCCTGCAGGAAACGGCGGTTGTCCGAAACACGAAGATTCATCATACACACATCCTTGTACAAACAGATTCGCATCTTCTATTCGTGCTTGCTCAATCGTTTTCCTGCCGCCGTTCGTCATGAAACTGCACCGCCGCATAGAACAGGAAGCCAATGCCCAGCACCAACGCCACCCACCCGAAAATCGCCGCCTCGGTTCCGGTGATTTCGGTACTGATTCCCCGGCGACCGGAAAGCGTAGCGTGTCCCGTCACGAGTGCCGCCAAGCCCCGGTACACGCCGTAACCGCCGCCCAGCAGGGTGACCCATTTGCTTACGCCCTGCCAAATATCCGAGCTCACTGACTGCCGCTATCTTTGGTGAAATAGTAAATCGCCGCGATTATCAGCAGTCCGAGAAGCACTGCAAAGGTAATTTTCCACACACTGTACGGGCGTTCGCCCTGCACTTCGCCAGTGCGGGCGTTCACGATAACTTGAAAAATCTTGCCCTGATACCGGTACGCCGAAATATAGACCGGCAAAAGTAGGTGTTTGAACGTGAGTGCGCTGTAATTTGTGTCCACGGAATGCACCCGTTGTTCGTCGCCGCCGATGTCTTGACGCACCAGCGAATGAATCCGCGCCGCCATGACTTCCTTCGCCATGTTGAAACCAACCGACAAACTGATCTGATACCGCTGCGCTTGAAAGCCCGATAGGTACGCCGGTTCATACGGCTTCAAGTCGCCCAGCCCCCACGGCTCCAGTGCGTCGAGACGCTGGCGCGGTATGGACGAACTCGCCGCGATTAACACGTCGTCGAAGAAATGATGCACCATCCCGGACGCCGAATACCAGCGCGTTTTCTGCACCTGCCGCGATTCGCGCTTGCCGTCGGAACCCGTGTAATACTCGGTTTCGTAGTAATGTTCGCCGCGTTCGCCCCGATACCGGCTATCGGTTTGCGCGTCATAAGTCCAAAACGGCAGATAAACGCCTTGTGATTTGTCCTGCTCGGCTTGCCGCTTCAACGCGTTCGGGGCGAACCATCGGGTCGAAATCCACTTTTGTATGCTTGCGGACGCGGTTTTTTGCGTGATGAAAAACGGCAATACGCCTTCGGGCGCGAGCAGGGGATCGGCTTCGCGGGGCTGTGCCACGATTTTCGCGCCGCAGAACGGGCAATCGCCCGCGACTTTGGGCGGTTCAAACTCAATCGTGGAACCGCACCCCGTACATGTGACTTCCAGCGCGGTCGCCGACAGTTTGGCGAGACGCTCCGGCGCGATTTGCAGATAGTCCTCTAACGGTCGCTCCTCGATTTGCGCCAAGCCCCCGACAACGGATGTGGGAACCGCTTCCATGTAGCCACAATACGGGCATTTCATACCGCCGGTCGGGGTATCGAACGTCATATCCGCGCCGCAGGACGCGCAGGGGAAGCGGTTGCGCGGCGGGTTCGGCACAACAGGAGGGGGCGACGCCGTAGTGGGCGGGGGCGGCGTCAGAATCGGCGGTTCGTTATCGGTGAATGATTGCGGCATAGGTAGTCGTATTTTAGCATAAACCTTTCGTCAAGCGATAGGAAAAAATAACCTTGTGGCAACTTTCCGCTATCCTCTTTACGTAACGATTACAGTAAGTGGAAGGCAAACACACTTCAAAAATCAAAACACAAAGGTTACAACAAACCGTGAAAAAAGATTACACGCACATTACTTTAGTCCTTGACCGCTCCGGCTCAATGGAGCAGATGCGAACCGACGCGATTGGCGGTTTCAATACGTTTCTAAAAGATCAGCAAGCCGCACCGGGAGCCGCGACTTTGACGCTGGTGCAGTTCGACGACCGCTACGAATCCTCGTATTCGCTCGCGCCGATTGCCTCGGTGAAACCGCTCGACACCACGACGTTTGTGCCGCGTGGTAGCACCGCGCTTTTGGACGCCCTCGGCAAAGCCATTGAAGAAACCGGCGCACGGCTTGCCGCGATGCCGGACGACGAACGACCGGAGAAAGTGCTGTTCGTCACGCTCACAGACGGCATGGAGAACGCCTCGCGCATCTTCACTCGCGCCCAGATATTTGACAAAATCACGCATCAGCGCGACGTTTACGACTGGGAGTTCGTGTTTCTCGCCGCGAATCAGGACGCGATAGAAGCCGGTGAAACCATGGGCTTCGCCCGCGATAGTTCGGCAACTTATGCGGCGACGGGCAAAGGACAGCAATCCGCGATGCAAGCCGTGTCGCAAGCCACGACAAGGTATCGCATGATACAGAAGATTGCCCCCACACCGGGTAAACCGCCCGCTCCCAAGCCTGCGTTCTTTGACGCCGCCGACCGCGCCGTTATCGAAGAGGGCAACAAGTAGTTTGTAAGAATTAGGGGTTAGGGATTAGGTTCCGGTGTCGTTCGACGAGCGGCGTGTTTTGCTTGATTATTGCGACAAGCCTTCGGACACCGGAACCTAATCCCTAACCCTAATCCCACTGCTCACGCTTCTCCGGCGCGGATGCGGGAGCAGGCTTCCCAG
>JACMIU010000185.1 GCA_014380985.1 Armatimonadota bacterium
TCTGGCGTGGTACACGCCACGGTACGCCGCATTTTGGAGGTGTTCCATGCCTAAGCACATCGACCTGACCGGGCAGACCTTCGGGCAGTTCCTCGTTCTAAGCCGTGACGAAAACGACCGCCGCAAAGACGCCCGGTTTAACTGCCGGTGCGTTTGCGGCGGAAGTGCCGTCGTGCGCGGGCAGGACTTACTACGCGGTGCAACCCAATCCTGCGGGTGCTACCGAAACGAACGTCTCCGCACGACACGCACCCTGCCCGTGCCGCCCCGCGCCGAACTCGAAAAGCGGTACGTCACGCGCCACGAATCTACCTACGATTTGGCGACCCGCTACGGCGCGTCTCGCTACACCGTGGCGAAATGGCTTCGTGACTACGGTATCGCCGTCCGCGATTCTGCTACCGCTACCGGTATCGCCAAGAAAAAAGCGGCGTGGAATCGGCGCAAGAAGGAGCAAACGAAATGCTAACCATTACGCCTGTGGAAAATGCTCCGCATTTGTCCAGAGCCGAACCGCTTGCAAGCATTAGAGAGAGCGCGGACCCGACTTTGCTACATTCTGCGCCGCCGCAGACCGTAGTTGACCCGCTCACGCGCTACGCCGGAATGATTCGCCGTGCCGAGGCGAACGCCCTGCCGCAAACCGGGCGCATCGTGCAACCCGCCGGGTGTCTGGGCGCGGCTCCCGGTCAGCCCGCCGTGTGCCACCGCCCCAACGAAGCGGTGCGCGGCGCGGCGGACATTCTGCGCTACGCAACCGGAACGAACGAACAAACGCTGACCCTGCGCGAATCGGCGGCGAACGAGCTGCGAGCGATGGCGGCGCATTACAACGTGGGCGGCTCTGTGGATAAGAGTCTATCCACAAAGTTCGGCTCTGTGGATAAGACGCCGACGCCCGCGCCCAAACCATACACCGGCAACCGCGCAAAGGCTCTCGCCGCGATGCGAGCGCAACCCGGCTACACCGAACCGGAACATCACCAACGACAACGACGAAACGAAGCGCAGGAAGTAGGTCTGTTTTGATTAAACTCACACTCCCCTATCCGCCAACCGCGAACCATCTCAAAACCGCGCTGGTGATTCGCGGTCGCGCCCGCATGGTCAAATCGGCAACGGCTCGAAACTACGCCGCCGAAGTCGCCGCGATTGTGCAAGCCGCGAACATACAACCGATAACCGACGGCGATATAGAACTCCTGATTGTCGTTTACCGCCCGCGCAAAGTCGGCGATTTAGACAACTGTATTAAAATAATTCAGGATTCCATGAAAGGCGGGGTGTTCGCGGACGACAAGCAGATTACCGCGATTCATGCCTACCGGCGCGACGATAAGGCGAACCCCCGCGTTGAGGTGCAGTTGTGCCGTGTTGAAACCGGGGGGCTTCTTCTGCCATGAACACAGTACAAACAACACGCATCAGCACCGCCGAACGCAAACGCCGCAACTGGCTTTTAGTCGCCTACTTCCTGCGCCATTTGAGCGTTTCGCAAGCGGCGGAACAGTTCGGCGTCTCGGAACGGATGGTGTGCCGGATATTGCACGAACACGCCCGCGAAATGGAACGCACGGCGAAACAGAAATGCGAGGACGAATAGATGGAAATACCAACACCCGAACAATTACGAACCGCGACGGACGCCGAAACGAAGCGCATAGCTGAGATGGCAGTTCAGCGCATTACCGCCGAATTAAAACGCGCCTTCCCCGAAAACGAGACTGTGACCGTTGAGACTATCCGGTATCGGCACGTCGTTTGCGAAGCCGTCAAAACACACTTTGCGGTGTCGGGTTGGCTTGTGGTTTATGAGGATAAAGCCCTTGGGCGCGGGCAGTACAGCACTGACCAACGCGACAATGACGATGGGCGGCGAACGGTTTTCACTGTCAAGCCCGCTTCTGCGGGCGGCGACGGAAATGCAAAGAAAGCATGACACAAAACGAAACGAACATGGCGTGTACCACGCCAGAGCCGACCGATGGAATCTGGCGTAACGCAGTTACGCCAATCTCCGCATTTGTCCAGAAGCGAAAGGCTGCGCTTTGACCGGCGAGCGAATCAAATGCCCCGCGTGTGGCGAGAACGTACCCGGTGTACAGCGAATCGGCGGAACCGTTGCCGTGCGACAGAGAAATAAGGAATGATAATGCAAACCGAGTTTCGTTGTCCCGTGTGCGGGAAGTTTCTGTTTCGTGTTTCCGGCGAGAGTGCGATTCATAACGTGCGTGGACTGGTGATTTACGTTGACAAGGTGCGCTGTTGCAATGTAACGCATACGCCGACCGTGCGATACAATAACGCCAACGCGGAAGCACCACAACCGCAACCATTGAGCCTACAGGCTAACCCTACGCTATCGAAAGATGGCGTGACGGGTTAGCCTGTTTTTTTTATCGCCATGCCGACTGCAACCCTGAACGAGCGACAAGCCGCTTTTACCCGACACTACGCCGATTGCCTCAATGCAACTATGGCGGCGGTTCGCGCCGGGTATAGCAAAAAGACTGCATACTCTATCGGGCATGAAAACCTGAAAAAACCTGAAATCGCCGCCGTTATCAAACGCTTGCTGGAAGCGCAAGCCATGCCACGCGAAGAAGTCGCGGCGCGGCTTGCCATGCAAGCAAGGGCAAACATGAGCGATTTCCTGATTGAAGTTGAAGTGCCGGACGGCAAAGACGAATCTGGTAATCCACGCACCCGGCGCATGGTCGTGCCTGATTTATTGGCGGCGAAAAAAGCGGGCAGTCTTGGATTGATTAAAAAAGTAAAATACGGACGTGACGGGCTTTCTTTTGAGTTGTACGACGCACAAGCCGCTCTGACGACGCTTGCGAAAATCACAGGATTGTTAGATGGCGGCGCAAGCGATCCCGACATGGAAGCCGAACCGGAAACCGGCGACGAAATAAACGTGACTGCGGAGCAACTGGAAACGCAAGCCGCGCTTGAAAAGGCGGCAGGGCATGGATAGCCGAACCGTCCGTCAATCGGCGACCCGCAAACGTGCGAAGCGGCGCGGCTGGACGCCGTTCGCTGGGCCACAACTCGCCGCATTTCTCGCCGATGGCAAGGTGGACGAAATCGGGTTCGGGGGCGCGGGCGGCGGCGGCAAGACAGACTTAGAGTTGGGGCTTGCGCTTCTCAAACACCGCCGAACCGTAATCTACCGGCGAACGTTCCCGCAACTCGCCGGTATCATTGAGCGTTCGCGGGAAGTGTTCGGCGCGAAAGGTCGGTACAACGAATCGGGGCATTTTTGGCGCGTCGTGACACGATGCGATGTTGCCGGCCGCCCCGCGCCGCCCGTGAAGCGGTTCGTACAGTTCCGTTCCATGCCGCGCTTAGAAGATCGGGAAAAGGAACGCGGTACACCGTTTGATGCGCGGATTTGGGACGAAGCGCAAAACTTCCTCAAAGAGCAGTTTCTCTTTGCGAAGGCGTGGACGCGAACCAGTGTGCGTGGACAACACACGCTTGACCTGCTTTGCTTCAATCCGCCAACGTCACCGGAAGGCTTGTGGCTGATTGACTATTTCGCCCCGTGGCTTGACAACAAACACGCGGAACCTGCCGCGCCCGGTGAAGTCCGTTGGTTCGTCACGATGCCGGACGGCAAAGAGGTTGAAGTACCCGGTTGCCACGATTTGAATTCCGCCGATTATTGCCGACCTGCCGATATTGTCACTACCGCCGAAAACGGTACGGTGCGAACGCTTACCCCGCGTTCTCGCACGTTCTTTCCGGCGCGTGTCACCGACAATCCGGTTTACATGGAGACCGGCTACATGGCGGTTTTGGACGCCTTGCCGGAACCGCTTCGCTCACAGATGCGCGACGGAGATTTTAGCGCGGGGATTGAAGATGATGCGTGGCAGGTTATCCCAACGGCGTGGGTACGTGCCGCGCAAGCCCGGTGGGAAGCGATGCAAGGCGTTCCGCCGCCCGGTGTGCCGCTTTCCGGCTTGGGTGTTGACGTGGCGCGTGGCGGTAAGGATAAAACCGTGCTACAGCCGCGCTACGGTGCGTTTTTCCCGCGTCCGCAGGTTCACCCCGGCACGGCGACGCCAGACGGCAAAGCGGTTGGCGGGCTTGTCGCTCGCCTTCTCGCCGACGTGAACGCACCGCAGGGGTTCGCGCCTAATGTTGACGTTATCGGGGTCGGTGCGAGTGTGTACGATCACCTGCGCGGGCAGACCCCGGCGATACCGGCACGGGGCGTGAACTTCGCGGCAGGTTCGCATAGGCGCGATAGATCGGGAAAACTGACGTTTGCCAATTTGCGAGCCGAAGCGTACTGGAAACTGCGCGAAGCGTTGGAACCGGATCGCGGAGAAAACTTGTGCTTGCCTTCCGACCGCGAACTACTCGCCGAACTTTGTGCCGTGCGTTGGAGTTTGGGGGCGTCGGGCATCCTGATGGAACCGAAAGACGAAGTAATTAAAAGGCTTGGCAGATCGCCTGACAAAGCCGACGCGCTCGCACTCGCTCACTACCAACCGGCAACGGTTGGCACGATACACCACCCGTTTGGAGGCGGGTAGCCTATGTTCGGACTTTTTGATAAACGTGCTATCGTTTCGGATGCGTTCACGCAAACATTTGACCGGCAAGAGCGGTTGCGGTTTGACCGTATTCGTCGGGCATGGCTTCGCTACGAAGGGGAGTGGGAAAAGCCGCTCGCCCCCACCGACCTTGATAAGAATGGCGACGATAACACCACGGTAAACCTTGCGCGGCGCACCGTGGATATTTCGGCGTTCTACTTGTTCGGGAAAGAGCTCGGCTTCGAGGTTGATGGCGAATCGGAAAGCGAAGCGGGGACGTGGCTGGAAGATTGCTGGGAATCCCAAGAGGACGGTAAGATGCCGACGCTGTTAGAGTTTGCGACCGGCGCGGGTATCGCGGGCGACGGCTTTATGCGCTTGCAGGAACCCGATAAGGCGTTCGGCGAGCAGTACCCACGTATCGTATCGCTTGATGGTCAGACCGTTACCGTAATCTGGGATCCGATGGATTACAAGCGGGTGCGTGAGGTGATTATCAAGGCGGGCGGCGTTGATAAAACCGAAAACGAAGCCGTTTATGAGCGTCACCGGATCATGCGCGAAAATGGCAAATGGGTGATCCTGCAAGAAGAATCTCGCGGCGACAGGGCGGGATATGCGGAAGTTTCCCGCGAAATATGGAAGTACGATTTTTGCCCGGTGTTTCACACCAAGAATCGCCCGCTTCCGCATTCGTACTACGGCGTGTCGGACGTTGAAGATGATGTACTGCAACTGAACGATTCCATCAACTTTGTGATCTCGAATATCAATCGGATTTTGCGGGCGCATGGACACCCGCAACAATACTTGACCGGGCAGGAAGTCGGAACGTTTGATAGAGCGGTCGGCGGGCTTGCGGTGTTCCCGAATCCCGAAGCGCGGCTTCACTCTGTCGAAATGCTTTCGGATTTGGGAAGCAGCTTTGAGCAGTACAAATGCTTGCAGGAAGCCTACCACGAACTAACCAGTGTGCCGGAAATTGCGAGCGGTAAACTGGAATCGGTTGGCGCGTTATCGGGGGTCGCTCTACAGATTTTGTACGCGCCGCTTGTCGCGCTTACCACTGTCAAGCGAATGTTATTCGGGCAGATGCTCGGACAGGTGAACCGCGCCCTTTTGGAAATGGGCGGCAAGAAAGTGAAGTCGGTTCGTGTGCAGTGGCCCGATATTCTGCCGAAAGACCGCGAAGCCGAAGCGCGAACGGGCGGGTTGCTCACGGATGCCGGTGTGAGCCGCGATACCGTGCTTACCGAACTTGGATACGATGCCGTAGCCGAAGCCGAGAAGCGGAAAAAGGAATCCGAAGAAGGGCGGGCGGCGTTTGACGCGGGGCGAACCGACCCGCCAACCGAAGATGAGGAAACCGAGCCGTGAGCGTAGAAACCGATGCCCTGCGCTTTCGCGCCGCGTTGCTTTCTCGTGACGCGAACACACTCTACCGCCTAAGTGAATCGTACAAGCCCGTTGCGGCTACGCTCAAACTCGCACTCGTCGCCGTGCAAGCCATCATTGATACGGCACGGGCGAACGGCGAACCGATTTCGCGGGGTTGGCTTGCGCGGCAGGAACGCTTTGCCGAACTGCTCGTGCAAGTTGAAGCCGAACTAACGCGCTTCGCGGCGACGGCGACGGGGGAAACCACCACGGCGCAAGCGGCGGCGGCGCAAAGCGGAACCGACGCGGCACGGCAACTCACAATCGCCGGTTTGGACACCGACGCCGAACGCGCTACGGTCGGTGCGTCGTGGAACCGATTGCCGACCGGCGCGATAAACGAACTGGTCGGCGTTATGGGCGACGGTTCCACGGCTGGGGAATATCTGCGCGGCATTGTCGGCGAAACGCTTCCCGCGCTACGTGACGTGATTCTGCGCGGCGTTGCGCTTGGGAAGTCGCCGCGCACGATTGCCCGTGAAGCCGAAGCCGTCACCGGGGTTACTCGCACCCGCGCCCTACGAATCGCTCGCACCGAAACCATGCGGGCGTATCGAGCGGCAACGATTCAAACCTACGCCGAAAACGCCGATGTCGTGAAAGCGTGGCGGTGGCTCGCGTCGCTGTCGGGGCGAACTTGCCCCGCTTGCCTTGCCATGCACGGGCGGATGTTCCCGGTAACGGAGGCGTTCGGTAGCCACGTAGGGTGTCGTTGTGTTGCCGCGCCCGTAATCGAGAACCGCCTTGCGGTGCCGTTTGAAAGCGGCGAGCAGTGGCTACGTCGGCAGGAACCGGAAACCGTGGCGCGTGTGTTTGATGGTGTGTCAAGCGAAGCGCGGGCGCGGTGGGAAGCGGGCGCAGTGGTGCTTGCGGATTTTGTGAACGAGCGTGACGATCCAAAGTGGGGGAAAGTACGGGTAACTCGCTCGGCGATTTGACAAGCGCCGCGAACGCGGGTACAATTTTGTCAGGACTGGACTTTTGCTTCGCAAAATCCACTGTGTACCGGTAGCGACTTTGCTATCTAAGCGCACCGACCAATTATATAAAGGCGCACGGCGAACGAAACGCACGGCGCACACGAGCCTACAGGCTAA
>JACMIU010000186.1 GCA_014380985.1 Armatimonadota bacterium
AACCCCGATTTTCTTTTGCCTCCGACGCGCCGCAACGAAGTCTTGGCGTTTATTGATGAAGGACTGCGCGATATTACCGTGACGCAGAACCGCACGGGGTGGGGGATTCCGGTTCCCGGCGCGGAAGATACGGCGGTGGTTTATGTGTGGTTCGACGCGCTGATTAACTACCTGACGGCGACCGGGTGGCCCGACCCCGGCTATGAGGCATTGCACCCTGCGAACGCGCATCTGATGGCGAAGGAAATCTTCACGCGCTTTCATGCAACGTTCTGGCCCGCCGTGCTGATGGCACTTGACCTGCCGCTTCCCGGTCATATCGTCGGGCATGGCTGGTGGACGGTGGGCGGCGAAAAAGGCGCGAAGTCGAAGGGCAATATCCCGACGCCGCAGGATATGGTGTCGCTCTTGCAGGAAGCAAGCGGCGCAAGCGAGCGAATCTGCGTGGACGCCCTGCGCTACTACCTGCTCCGCGATATTCGGTTCTCCGATGATTCGGAGTTTTCGGTGGAAATGCTCGTATCGCGGTTCAACACCGATTTGGCGAACGATTTGGGAAATGTGCTGAACCGAACGCTCCGCGCCCGCTATCACACCGGGCAGGTTCCGGCATATCGAGAATTGGACGCCGGATTGCAAGCCGTGGCGCAAACCGCCGTGGCGGGGTACGAAGCCGCGTTATTGCGCTACGACTGGGGAACCGCGCTTCAATCGGCGTGGTCGCTCGTGTCGGCGGTGAACGTCTACCTCGCCGAAAAACAGCCGTGGATAGCCGCAAAGGAGGGCGACGACGCGGCGGTCGCGGATGCGGTGTACAACGCCCTTGAAGGAACGCGACTCGCCGCGCTTCTCGTGTCGCCAGTGATGCCGAACGCGGCACACGAGATGGCAACGCAGTTAGGCATTGCCGATTCGTTCGGCACATCAGGCGGATGGGAGACCGAAAAACAGTTCGGCGTACTTGCACCGGGAACCGTGACCGGCGACGCCGCGCCCTTGTTCCCGCGCATTGATACGAAAAAGTTGCCGCAAGCCAGCGAAAAGAAAGAAGCAAAATCTGTGGAAGAACCGATAACCGTTGCCCTGACCGACACGCCCGCGCCCGAAAAATCAGAAGAATCCGCCGAGCCGACCTATATTACGATTGACGATTTTGCCAAAGTCGAACTCAAGGTAGCCGAGGTACTTTCGGTGACGCCGGTTCCCAAAGCCGATAAACTACTTCATTTGCGTATCTCGGTCGGCGAGAACGACGAGCGCGATCTGCTTTCCGCGATTGCCGAATGGTACACTCCCGAAGAGCTCACGGGCAAGAAAATCGTGGTTATCACGAATCTTGCGCCGCGAAAAATGCGTGGCGTGGTGTCGCAAGGGATGCTCTTAGCGGTAGACGGGCCAGACGGTCGCCCCGTGTTGGTGACGCCCGAATCGCTCGTACCGGCGGGGGCGAAGGTGCGCTGATGCTGGATGTGGCTAAGTTTCTGGGGGAGGCGTTAGACCGGACGAACGCCCGCCTTCTTGCCGATCTCGTCGCCATTCCCGAATCGCGGCGCGACGAATCGCCCGGTGGCGCGGCGCGGTCGCCCTACTCGGTCGCTATCGAGTGCGCCGTGGTCAACACGCGCATCGCCGAGGCGATTGCCGGTCGCCCGTTGCCGCCGATGCCCGCGTTCGGCGACTTCGCTCAAATGCGCGAACATCTGCAAACCTACGAAGCCGTCGCCGAGTTCGTGACGCACGAAACGCTGGTGTTAAAAGTTGCCGTGGAAGCAACGCCACCGGACGGTTGGGAAACCACGGTCACATTTTCGCCGACGCGCCCCCCGATAACGCGCTTCGAGGCGGTGATGCTGGCGATTACGCACATGACGTACCACGACGGGCAACTGAACTACGTGCATCTTCTGCACGGCGACGACGAACGCTACTGGTGACGCACTACCCGTGGCGTTCCGTGATTGTGCCGTCCGATGCCACGAACAGTGCCGCCCCGTCGTTCAGAAGTTCCACCGTCTGCCCCGTTTGTCGTGTGAAATCAGCGACGCGAGTTTCCAAATCGGAAAAACGTTCGTGCCAGCGGTTCGCGTGCGGCAGAACCGTGAACGGTGTGGTTCCGATTCCGGGCAGGGCTTCGTCGTACCCGTCCGCAAGGTCGGGGTCGAACGCGGCGACGATGCGTAAATCTTGCCCGCAAACGACCGCGCCCGCACTACTACCGATTAAAAACGTTTCGTTACTCGAAACCGCTTGGCGCAAAAGATCGCTTGCGCCGGAGCGGTTCAAATGATGCATCAGGTGGTAGGGATGCCCGCCGACGATGTACACCACATCGTACCCCCGTAGTGTTTCGGCTGGTTCCAACTCCACGTCCACAAAGTCAACGGATGCGAAACCGAACCGGGAGAACTGCTCTCCCGTCGCTACCGCGTGTTTGCTGTACGCCTTGTGTTCGCGGGAAGCGGTAACGATGATAGCGACGCTTTGGCAACCGTGCCACTTTTCCGCAAGCCGGGCGCAAAGGGGAGGCGCGTCGTGGATGCCGGATGCGGTAAGGAGAAGACGGGAAGCATGGCGCATCGGATGTAGTTTATCACGCACCGACGCGGGGTAGAAGGCTAACGGAGACTTTTTACCCATTATGGAATACATAACCCTTGACAAAGCCATGGCGATTATCGCTGCCGCGAGCAAAAAAGCGGTAGACATCAAAACCCCGATGAATATCGCCGTGGTGGATTCCGGCGCGAACTTGGTAGCATTTGTGCGAATGGACGGCGCGTGGCTCGGTTCGGGCGAGATCGCCAAAAACAAAGCCTACTCGGCGCGGGCGTTCGACATGAGTACCAAAGACCTCGGCAAAATCGCCGCGCCCGGTGCGCCCGCGTTCGGGCTTGAGGCAAGCACCGACCATCGTATCGCCATTTTCCCCGGCGGTATTCCCGTCAAAGTCGGTGACACCGTTGTCGGTGCGGTCGGGGTTTCGGGCGGCTCTCCTGATCAAGACCATGCCGTTGCTGAAGCGGGCGTGAAAGCGTTCAACCTGTAAACCAGCGTTCCACGGTGTGCGCCTCGGTTTCGTCGGGCGGCTCCCACCTTGCCATCATCCGCATAATTGCCGCGTCCGGCACGGGCGCGGCGCGGTTCTTGTTGCGCTTTTGCTGAACGTGCCACGCCGCCTCGACATAAACCACCCGAACGCGATACCGGTATTCGGCGGCAAGCGCAATCACCGGGTCGCGCTGTTCGCGGTTGATACTCGTGGCGTTCCACACGAATGGTTCGCCGCGCCGCAGGTACGTCCGGGCAAGTTCCCGCGCCGCACTGATCACCGCGTGTTGATTGCCCCCGTGTGCGATCTTGTGTTCGATACGTAGCGCGTCGAGCGACACCACCGGCAAATGCGCCCATTCCTTCTGTACGAGTGTATCCTTGCCCGCGCCCGGCAAGCCCGACATCAACACAATTTCGCCCGCCGTGTCGTCATACGCCGCGTAATCGGGGGCGCGGTCAGGCGTTCGGAAGTAAAGAAACCGCGAGTGATCCGATGCGAACGGGTACGGCGCGGCGTAACACACGGCGTCCTTCGCGGTTTCGGCAAACAGGGCGATATGAAGCAGGGCGTTGTCGAGCGTCGGGGAAACGCGCCCGCGAGCATCCGCTTCGGCTAAAACGGCGAGGTAATCGCACCGACAGGTTTGTGCTATCGTGATAACCGCCCGCTCCGGCGACGCGCTTTCCAGCACCCAGAACGGGCGTTGATGCCAACGAATCAGCGCACAAACCGCCTCCCGCACGGCGAACGGCACACCGCTTTCGTAGAGCAGTTGCCGCGCCAAAATCGCCCCGCGCCGCGAATGACCGGGCGACGTAATGCGCCCCGCGTCATCCGTCACGGTGGTCGCGGGCTTGCCAACGTCGTGCAAAAGCGCGGCAAGCAAAAGAACGCCCCGGTCGGCTTCCGTCAAGCCCTGCCACGTGGGCAGGTTTCGCAGTTCGTCCACCACCATACGGGTATGTGTCGCTACATCACCCTCCGCGTGGTACACCGGGTCTTGTTGGCAAGTCGCCATGTCCTGCCACCAACCGGTTCGCTCCATCTCATTCCATGCTATCGCGGCATCCTGCGCGGCAAATATACCCGGCAAACTTGTCATCCTTTTTCTTTCCAGCGGCTTTGCAACAGCGAGCGCACCTCGGCGCGGACATACGCAAGCCATTCGCTTCGCTCGGCTTCGGTAAGCGCGTTCCATGCGCCTGTATCGGCTTCCCGCGCCTCGACTTCGACTTCATCTAAAAGCAACACGCACACTTCGCCACGCCGTTCGGGCGCGTCGCCGACTTTCGAGATAGCGGCGTTGAGTCGGTTCTCCGTGACGCGGTTGTACGCCGCCCATTTCATCCGGTCAAGCGCATCGCCGTAAGCGCGGGTTACCCCGGTCGGCGCGTCCCATTTTTGTGCCTCGTGGTAGCGGTTATCCTCTGCGAACTCGGCGATTTTTATCTTGAGTAACGGTCGCACCGGAAGCTCGGCGATTTCGCGCGCGGGGCGCACCACGACACCCTCGGCAAGGTTCGTACCCGCTGGCAGGGGCGGTAGCCCCAAAGTCGCCGGAATCGTGGAATCGAATCGCGGCGAAAAGTCCGTGGCGCGTTCATACGCGCCGACGAACAGCGGCGCGACACACGGAACCCC
>JACMIU010000187.1 GCA_014380985.1 Armatimonadota bacterium
CGAAACTGCTCCGTCTTTTGCAGGAGTGCGAAACGAAAATCGAAGCGGGTGCGAAAAAACTGCCGGAAAGCGAACTGCTAACGCTCGCCCGGTCTATCGAGGATATGCGAAAGGAATTGCAACTTGGACGCGACGAGCGAAAAGACTGACGATATGGTGGGAACCGGCACGAGCGTGATGGAACCCCCGGTGCTGATGGAAACGGGTTCGGCGAACGGGTTTGTGCCGCCGCCCGTGGTGGCACCGACCCCGGTTGTGCCGGTTTTTGTGGCGTCGCCCGTAAGCGACAGCACCGGCGGTATCCCCGATCCGGCGACGTTCGTGTCGAATCTGGCGAACCGTTTGACCGCCGAGATTCATAAAGCAGTGCAAGGGCAGGATGAAGTTATCAGTGCCGCGCTCGTTTGCTTGCTGACCGGGGGGCATGGCTTGTTCGAGGGCGTTCCCGGCACGGCGAAAACCCTGCTCATGCGCTCGATTGCCGCCGCGTGTTCGGCGGAGTTCAAGCGCATTCAGTTCACGCCTGACCTGATGCCGAGCGACATCGTGGGAACCAACGTTTTTGACATGACCACGGGGGGCTTTAACTTAAAGCGCGGACCCGTGTTCGCTGAAATCGTGCTTGCCGACGAAATCAACCGCACCCCGCCGAAAACGCAAGCCGCATTGCTCGAAGCGATGGAAGAACGGCGCGTTTCGGTGGACGGTATCAGCAACCATTTGCCGCCGATTTTCACCGTGTTCGCCACCCAAAACCCGGTCGAGTACGAAGGCACGTACCCGCTCCCCGAAGCGCAACTTGACCGCTTTCTGCTGAAAATGATCGTGCCGTACCCGTCGGAGGAAGCCGAAAACGCGCTTCTTGCGGCGTGGGATCGAGGCTTCAAAGCGTCCGACCTGCAAACGGCGGGTATCGTTCCCGTGGCGTCGGTCGCCGATATTTTAGCCGCCCGTGCGTGCCTCGTGCGCGTGACGATGGAATCGAAAATCATCACCTATATTCTGCAAATCGTTCGTGCTACGCGGTCGCACCGGCAACTGACGCTCGGCGCGTCGCCTCGCGCCGCCGTCGCGCTTTTGCAAGCGTCGAAAACGCTCGCACTCATGCGCGGTCGTGTGTTCGTCAACCCCGACGACGTGAAGCAGATGGCACTGCCCGTGCTTCGTCACCGCGTTCTTTTGAAGCCGGAAGCCGAAATCGAGGGCGTTGGCGCGGATCGGGTGATAACGAGTTTGTTGGAAACCGTGGAGGTTCCGCGCTAAACGCGCCTACCGCCAAGCGTCTTTCGCCGCCGCGATAGCCGCGTCCACATCCGCCGCCGACACATCCAAATGTGTCACGAAGCGCAAGCGTTCGCCGCCGCCCGAACAGCGAATCCCGCGCTCCAGAAGGCGGGCTTGCGCTTCGTCGCCGCTCAAACCGGTTCCGGCGATATTGACGAAAAGCAGGTTCGTTTCGGGCGCGGGGTCAAGCCGGACGCCGGGGATTTGCGCCAAACCGTGCGCCAATTTTTGGGCGTTCGAGTTATCCTCGGCTAAGCGTTCGATGTTGTGACGGAGGGCGAACAATCCGCCCGCCGCGATAATCCCGGCTTGCCGCATTGCGCCGCCGAAAACGTGTTTCCAGTGTCGCGCCTCGGTGATAAACGCCTCCTCCCCGGCGAGAATCGCGCCGACCGGTGCGCCCAACCCCTTCGACAAACACAGCGTCACTGACTCGAACGGCGCGGCGAGGACGGACGCGAAAACGCCGGAAGCGACCGCCGCGTTCAACAGGCGCGAACCGTCCAAGTGGCAGGTTAGCCCCAAGTCCCGCGCCGCATCCGTGACCTTGCTGGTGGCTTCGTGACTTAGCACCGTGCCGCCCATGTGGTTGTTCGTGTTTTCGAGGCACAGCAAACGCGGGCGGGCGTAATGCGGGTCATACGGGCGCACCGTGCCGCGCAAGGCATCCGGCGCGATATTACCGCTATTTCCCGGCAGGGGACACAGTTGCACCCCCGACAGAAGCGCGGGTCCGCCGCCTTCATACAACCGAATGTGCGCGAACTCATGGCAGTACACTTCGTCGCCGGGGCGCGTTTGAGCGCGAATCGCAATCTGGTTCGCCATCGTGGACGACGGCAGAAACAACGCGGCGGGTTTGCCGAGCAAGGTAGCGGCGGTCTCCTGCAGTTCGTTGACCGTGGGGTCTTCGCCGCGCTGGTCGTCGCCGACCGGCGCGAATGCCATGAATTGCCGCATCGGGTCGGTGGGGCGCGTCGCGGTGTCGGACGAAAAATCGAGAAACGAACGGTTTGTGGTAGCGGATGACGTGTACATATCGTTTCCATTATACGCCGTTTTTATTCGGCATCGCCCTTTGCCAACTCCTTGACGCGCTTGTAATGCGTTGCCGCTTTTTCGCGGTTGCCACACGCTTCCATCGCGCACCAACGCCGCCGCTTGTTTTTCGTGGTGTCTAAAAACCACAGGACGCAACCGGTTCCCCCGCACTGGCGCACCAGCGTTTTGTCATGGCGCGTCAGCAAATCCAGTGCCGATAGGGCGATGGGCAACAAGGGATGGGGGGCGTCTCCGATCGCCTCCGCCTGTCGCGCAAAACCCATCGTTAATTGGGGACGTGCCGCACCGGTGGCAAGCACTGCGTTAAGCGCGGCAAGCGGTTGGGCGGGCGCGTCGCTCCCGTTTGTCCAAGCAACTACCAAATCGTGAACTGCGTCCCTCAAGGCGAGGGCGTCGGCGAGCGTTTGGGCGGTTGTGGCTACGTCATCAAAGCCAACCACTGCAAACCATGTTGCGACATCGCTTGGCTTGTTGAGCGTTTCGATCCTTGCGCCTGTCCCATTTGCCATTTCGGTATTCAGAAAGTCCAGTGTGGGGTGGTTGGCTACAAACAAAAATCGGCTGTTCACAAGATATATACGTACAACCGGCAAAAATAATTTCATCGGTTAGGAACTATCCTCTCGTGCCAATTGTAAACAAGGTGAAGGTTATAACTGTTAAAAATAATATAAACAGTTATAAAAAGAATCCATGCAAAATACCATACGGCAATCGCCCCTCACGAACGAAGGGCTGAAGACCGGACACGTCGGTATCAATGTTACTGATTTAGCGCGGGCGAAATCGTTCTACAGAAACGTTTTCGGCTTCGAGGTCGCGGGGGAAGGTGCAGAACCGGAACGCCGGTTCGCGTTTCTCAGCGACAACGCCCGCCTTGTTCTGACGCTTTGGGAGCAGAGCGCGGGGCGTTTCGACAAGACGCTACCGGGACTGCACCATCTGTCGTTTCAGGTGGAGACGATTGAACAAGTCAAGGAAGCCGAACGCCGGGTTCGCGCCGAGGGCGTCCCGCTGTACCACGACGGCATTGTGCCGCATAGCGAGGGCGCGACTTCCGGGGGTATCTTCTTTGAAGACCCGGACGGCACACGTCTTGAAATCTACGCGCCCGCCGACGTAACGGGAACCGCGCCGAGCGGAGCCGCCCCGACCTGTGGATTCTTCTGACACGAACTCGCGGGGCGGGAGAAGGCTCTCGCCCCGCAAAGCAATCGGAGTAAAATATGGAAATCAGACCACCTGTACCACCGTTTAACCGCGAAACGGCACTCGCCAAAGTGCAAGCCGCCGAAGACGCTTGGAACTCCCGCGACCCCGACCGTGTTTCTCTTGCCTACACCACCGATTCACAGTGGCGCAACCGCCATGAGTTTTTCACCGGACATGATGCCATACGTGCCTTTTTGACGCGCAAATGGGCAAAGGAGAACGGCTACCGTCTCCGAAAACAGTTGTGGAGTTTCACCGATAACCGTATCTCCGTGACATTCTTCTACGAATGGTACGACGAAACGGGGCAATGGTTCCGTTCCTACGGCAATGAGCAGTGGGAGTTCGCCTCGAACGGCTTGATGGCGCGGCGCGAAGCGAGCATCAACGATACGGCGATAAGTGAAGCCGACAGGCTTTTGCACGATGGGGAATAAAATGGAAAAATATCACGCGGGCGAAATCGCGGTGCAGGAACGCGCACAGGTGCGCGAAATGTCGGGGCGTGTTGCGAACGGCATCCGCGATTTTGTCGTGCCTGCCGCCGCCGATTTTTTGCAAACGCAAGCCTTTGTTGTCGCCAGCATTGCCGATGAAGGTGGGAACATTTGGGCGGTTCCCGTGCGCGGCCCGCTCGATATGGGAACCGACAATCGGCACGTACGCATTGCCACGAATCTTTCCGGCGCGGTCGGCTTCGCGATCATGGATTTCGCACACCGTAAACGAATGCGCGTCAACGGTGTCGCGGAAGCGGGAATCCTCGCGGTCGGCGAATGCTACGCGAACTGTCCGCAATACTTACAAAAGCGGTCGGGAAACGAAAACGCGGATGGCGTTTTCGCGCCGGTTCCGGTTCCGGTGTCGCAGGACGAGACCTTGACGGACGCACAAACCGCCATGATTCGCGCCGCCGATACGTTCTTTATCGCCACGCGAAACGGCGAAATTAGCGCGGATGCGTCGCACCGGGGCGGCAACCCCGGCTTCGTGCAGGTCGCGGATCATCGTACCGTGACTTGGCGCGATTATTCCGGTAACACGATGTTCAACACGCTCGGCAACCTGCAAGCCGATTCCCGCGCCGCCTTGTTCTTCCCCGACTTTGCGACCGGCGATGCGCTTCTTTTGTCCGGCACGGCGCGGGTGCAATGGGAATCGCCGGATGACCGCACCGTAGTGTTCGCCGTGGAGCGCGTCGCCGTGTTGCTCGCCGCGTTCGATCCGCTCGATGCCGCACCGGTGGAATACTCGCCGTTTAATCCGCCGCCATAGCCGCCATCACGAACGTGATCGCTTGACTGATATGCGTATCCCAGTACGCCCAGTCGTGTTCGCCGGGAAACTCCTCGTACTCATGCGGGACGTTTTTCTCCGAAAGATGTGCGTGAAAAGCACCGTTCGCTTCGATAAGAAAATCGTCCACCCCGCAATCAAGATGGAGCGCGGGGAGCGTATCGTCGGGACACGCGGTTGACAGATGCCATAAGTCGCTATCCGTTCCCGTCGGATTCGCGCCGTGGATTCGTGTCCATTCCGCCCCTTGACGCGGGTTCAGGTCGGCGCGGGGCGATGACCCCCAAGCAACCGCGCCGGACAAACTCGCCGCCGCGCAAAACCGGTCGGGGTGCGTGAGGGCAAGCCGAAGTGCGCCGTATCCGCCCATCGAAAGCCCAGCGATTGCCCGCCCCGTGCGCTCGCGTTTCGCGGGGAATGTGCGCTCGATGCGGTCGGGCAGTTCGGTTCCGATGGCCGTGCCGTAGGCGAAGCCCTCTTTGGCGTCCACGTAAAACCCGCGTCCGCCGTCCGGCATGACGACGATCAGGGGCAAATCTTCCACATACCGTTCTATGCTCGTGTTTCGCGCCCATGCCGTATGGTCGTCGGAAAGCCCATGGAGCAGGTACAACACCGGGTAGGGCGGTTCGCCGACCTCCGGCAAGATCACGTTCGCCGACGTATGCTTTCGCAGGGCGTCGCTGAAATAGCGCAGTTCTAAAAATGCCATGCGCCTATTGTGCGCGATGCGGGTGCGGTTGGTCAAGCCCGGCGTTTAACCGGCGGGCGGAAGCAAATCGGCGACCGGAAGCGGTACGGCGTTCGCGGGCGCGTTTAGCGGCAAGAGCGTATCCGGTTCGCGCCGTTCGATGCGCGTGTATCCGCCGTCCGGCGTGGGGTTCGTGTGAACATAAACGATGCGTTTGTCCAAATGCGCCACCCAATATTCGGGAATCCCGGCGCGTGCATACAACCGTGCCTTGGTTCCCAAATCGTAGTCGGGCGTGGTGCTGGCTATCTCAATCAGGAGGCGCACATCTTCCGGTCGCGGCTGGCTTGTCGGCACATCTGTATCAGGCTTGTTGAGCAAAATAATGTCCGGCTCCGGCGCGTTGTACGTATCGTCGTCGCGGCGCGTATGAATCGTCGCTTGATCAAGAACGTACTCCTCGTTGAACGTGCCGCAAAGCCAGAGAATGGCTTTGCGGACAAGGCGGGCGTGTGGAATGTATACCGGCATTTTTCGTAAGATTACCCCATCAATCAGTTCGTAGCGGTAGGTGAGCACCCCGGCGCGTTCAAACGCTATGCAGTCGTCGCGTGTCCAGCGCACCCGCATCGCGTCGTAGTCCGTCGCAGGAGCAAAAAGCGTGGTAGTCATGGCGACATTATACCGGAAACGTACTGCGAAAGGTAGAACTTTTGCCCTATTGACCGACCACTCCCGACGCCGTTATACTTTACAGGGTATAACAAGCGAAGGCGCAATGCGGCGCGGGGGACGGCTGACAACAATTTATGGAACATATGACTCACGAAAGCGGTGCGGTGATTTACAACCCGACCGCCGGACGCGGCACGGGCGGAACGCTTTTCCGCGACGCCGAGGCACTACTCGGCAAAAACTTCGCTTGGATGCCGACGCGCCGCGCCGGTCACGCCGAAGAACTCGCCCGCGAAGCCGCCGGAAAGTACCCGGTCGTGGTGGCGATGGGCGGCGACGGCACGGTGGGCGATGTCGCCAAAGGAATCATGGGAACCGATACCACGCTCGGCGTGATTCCGGTCGGAACCGGCAACGATTTCGCCCGCAACCTGAACCTCAAACTCGACCTCGCTGAATCGGTCGCCACGATTTTGGGCGGCATGGTGCGAAAAATTGATGTCGGTACGATTAACGACACTGTGTTTGTCAACAACTGCGGCACGGGGTTCGACGCGCAGGTGATGAAAACGATGAACACCGGCATCCGCTTCGCCAAAGGGCAAGCGGCGTTCATTCTCGCCATCCTAAAGACCCTGCCGTCGTACCAACCTTTCACGCTGACGATGAATTACGAAAACGCCGAAGGCTTGCAAACGTTTACCGAAAAAGCGTTTCTCGTGTCCGCGCTGAACGGGCGGATGTACGGCGGGGGAATGATCGCCGCGCCGTTCGCCGAGATGGACGACGGACATTTGGACGTGCTGGTGATAACCGCCGTGCCTAAAATCCAGTTGCTCCCGCTTATCGGGCAGGTTCGCGCCGGGAACCATGTGAACAACCCGGCGGTGAAAATGCTCAAGGTGCGCCGCTTCGAGATGCAAACGATTCCGCCGCAACCTTTGAACATTGACGGTGACGTTCGCGGGCTAACCCCGGCAATCGTGGAGGTCAAGCCAAATGTTTTGAAAGTGTTGGTGCGCTAAGTTGACGCGCTATGCGGCGTTGGTCACGGCGGGCGGGCGGTTGTCACCGGAACTGTCCGCCCTTTGCGGCACACCCATCAAAGCCCTCGCGCCGCTCGGCGACCGTTCCTTTATCGAACACGTTTGCTCCGCGCTTCGCGCATCGGGTATCGTGGAAACTATCGCCGTGGTCGGAAGCGTTGCCGTGCTTCAGAACGCCGGAATCGTCGCCGATCTGTGGGTCGAGGAGGGGGAAACGCTTCCTGAAAACCTGCGCCGCGCTATCGCCGCCCTGCGCGAAGCCGGTCATTTGCGCGGGGAAGAACGTTTGCTTTTGTGCGCGACCGACGCGGTTTTTCTGCACGCCGACACGGTGCGCGAACTATCCCGCGTCGCCGACGAAGCACCGAACGCCGATATTGTGTTCCCACTGGTGCGCGAAGCCGATTACGAGCGGGCGTTTCCCCAATCGCCGAACGTGTATGCGCCGCTCGCGGGCGAACGCTTAACCGGAAGCAGTGTGCAAATCGTGCGTCCCGCCGCGATAGAGCGGTCGCTACCGTACATCGAACGGGCGTTCGCGGCGCGAAAATCGCAGTGGCAAATGGCGCGGCTTCTGGGCGCGGGGTTCGTGTGGCGATTCGTCACCCGTACCCTAACCGTCGCCGACGCCGTTAAGAAAGTGGAAAGCGCAACCGGGCTACAGGTTCACGCGCCAATACTAACGGACGCCCGCGTCGCCGCCGACGTGGACAGCGTAACGGATTATGAATACGCGAAACGCTACCATGAAGGCGCGATGACAACACCATGATCAATTGGGAAAAAATCGCCCGTGAGGCGCAAGCGAAAGCAGGGAACGCCGCGAAAGACGCGCAGGAACGCGCCCGCGTCGTCGCCGAGGCACGGCTCAAAGAAGCGCAAGAACGCATCCGCGAAGCGCAGGACGCTGCCACCCAGAACGCCCGCAAACGCGCCGAAGAAGCGCAGGAACTCGCCCGCCGTGCCGCCGAAACCATGCCCCGTGGAATGCTCGTGCGGCTGATGTCGTTCGTGTTCGGGATTCCGATTCTGCCGCTCGCTGTGTTTATGGTCGGCACGGGGCAGTATGCCGGGCTACCGTTCACGTTCGCGGTAGCGGTTTGCGCGACGATTGGCTTGTTCGAGTATTTCCGGGGGTTGCGCTTTCGCGGCTACGCCCCGATTGACGCCCCCGCATATGTCGCCGTGGTGCTACTTCAATTCGCCGCGTGGAGCGTTGCCCGCAATCATCTGATTAACTTTGTGCCGGTGGTTCTCGCGGTGTCTACGCTCGGCATGACGATCTACGCGATTCTGCGAAAAAACCGCGAACCCTTGGTGAATATCTCGCTCACCGTGTTTGGCGTGGTATATGTCGGCTGGCTGTTTTCGTATCTGGTGTTTCTGCGCTCGCTTCCCGGCGTGGTGTCCATACCGCTCCCGTTTGGCAACCATTTCCCCGAAGCGGCACGGGGCGCGTGGATGGTGATCTACGTTTTCGCGGTGACGTGGGGAGCGGATGCGGGTGCGTACTTCACCGGGATTCGCTTTGGCAAGCGTCCCCTCGCCCCGCAACTGTCGCCAAAGAAAACGGTGGAAGGCGCGGTCGGCGGTATTGTGTCCGCTACGGTGCTATCGGTTCTGGTCGGGACATGGTTTGGCTTGCCGTGGATACACTGCCTGATTCTCGGACCTATCTTGGGAGTGCTGGGCGAAGTCGGCGACCTTGCCGAATCCGCGCTCAAGCGTGACTTGGGAATCAAAGACTTCGGCGGCATCCTGCCCGGTCACGGTGGCGTGTTAGACCGGTTCGACTCGCTCCTGTTTTCCGCGCCGGTAGCCTACTATTACTTGGTGTTTGTCGTGCCGCGCCTGCCCTAAATACCGATCAGTTGCCATTCCCGCGCCGCGACTCCGAAGCGCGACACATCCCCGGCGTTCGCGGTTGCAATCACGAAATCCGACACCGGCAAGCCGTATGTCGCCGCGATCGTCAGGATTTGTGCCGCCAGCATCACGTCAATATCGA
>JACMIU010000188.1 GCA_014380985.1 Armatimonadota bacterium
CCGCAAATATAGCGAATCGCGCCAACACTGAACACCGCGAAATCGAACGGCTTGTTGGAAAGCCCCATACACGATGCAACATCAGGTTGCCCCGCCGGGAGGGCAAAAAGAAAGAGGAAGACTACAAAGACGTGCGGTAAGTAGCGACAAACCCGTCGTAATTACGGCGCGTTTCGGTGAGGGAATCGTTGCCGAACTTTTCGAGGAACGCTTGCGCGAGTGTTATGGCGACCATCGCTTCGCCGATCACTGCCGCCGCCGGAACCGCGCACACATCCGAGCGTTCCGCGAATGCCGGTTTCGCCTCGCCCGTGGCTAAGTCTACCGAGCCTAACTGCCGCATCAGGGTAGCGATTGGCTTCATTGCAGCGCGGATAACGAGCGGTTCGCCGTTCGTGATGCCGCCTTCGGTTCCCCCGGCGCGGTTCGTCAAGCGTTGCACTCCGGTTTCGCCTCCGACCGTGAACTCATCATGCACCTGCGACCCCGGCACTTCGGCGACGCCGAAGCCCATGCCAATCTCGACGCCCTTGATAGCGTTGATGCTCATCACCGCCATTGCCAAACGCCCGTCAATGCGCTTATCCCAATGCACATACGAGCCTAAGCCGACCGGCAACCCGAACGCTACCACCTCGAAAACGCCGCCAAGCGTGTCGCCACGCTTCTTCGCCCCATCAATCAGGGCGATAATCTGCTCGCTCGCGGATTCATCTACGCACCGCACGGGGGACGCTTCGGCGCGTTCATACAGTTCATCCGCCGTGATTCCGGTAACGGGGGGCGCGGCGACCGACCCGATACGGGTAACGTGCGACACTATATTGACGCCGAACTCGGCAAGCAGAACGCGGGCGACCGCGCCGACCGCGACCAACGTTGCCGTGTTTCGCGCCGAACTCCGCTCCAGAATGTTTCGCAAGTCATCGTGCGCATACTTGACCATGCCGACATAATCGGCATGACCGGGGCGCGGCACGGTGATCGGCTTTGTTTCCTCCGCGCCACCCGTGACTGGCTCAATCTGCATTCGGCTTCCCCAGTTCGCCCAGTCGCGGTTACGAATCAGCATCGTCACAGGGGAACCGAGGGTGCGCCCGAACCGAACGCCGGTCAAAATCTCTGCCGCGTCGGTCTCGATTTTTTGCCGCGCCCCGCGCCCGTAGCCGCCTTGACGCCTTCGCAGTTGCTCGTTGATGGGTTCGGCTTCGAGCGGCATTCCCGCGGGCAAGCCTTCGATAACGGTGGAGAGGGCGGGGCCGTGGGACTCGCCGCCGGTTAAAAATCGGAACATAGCGCGTTTATCGTACCACGAACCGGGCAAGAAAAAAGGTTCACACCGATAAATCGGTGTGAACCTTTTCCGTGTTTAGTAATTCGCTTACGGAACCAACTGCCCGGCACTCGCGCCGGTGGTTCCTTGCGAACGATCATCAATAATCGTCGGCGTCAGGAACACCAGCACTTCTTCCGCGGTGTTCGTGCGCGTTTTCTGCGTGAACAACGAACCGATGATTGGCAGTTTCGACAGGAACGGCGTTTCTTGAATCTGCCGCGATTCTTGTTGCGTAATGAAACCGCCGAGCAGAATCGTTTCGCCACTTTGCACCCGTCGGTACGTGGTCAGCGTTTGCGTCGTGGTCGCAATCGCTTGTGCGCCGTTCGGGCCGCTCACGGTTTGGAAACGCGACAAAATCGGCGAGATGCCCAGACTAATCGAGCGGTCGCCGTTGATGTGCGGCACGACAGATAAGCCGTTCGACACCGGAACTGAGGAGATTTGCGTGGCGCGAAGCGGGGTTCCGCCGAAGCCGTTCGCCGGAATTACGATTTCGTTGAATACCGGTTGGTTCGAGTTGAAGTTCAAACTTGCTGGCGTGTTATTCGTGGTCGAAATAATCGGCGACTGAATCAGGTTGCCCGTGTTTTTAATGAGCGACGCCCGCAGGTTCGCCACGGTGTTACCGGAAGCATACGCGATAGCAAGAGTGGTTGCGGAACCACCTTGCGCGGGAATAAACGTGTCAATGTTGTTGGCGAACTTGAACTGCCAGTCAATCCCGAATGCATCGGAATCGTTGATGTTCAGTTGCACGAACTCGACCTTGATATTGACCTGTTGCGGCGCGACATCTAACAAGCGGATAATCGCCCGCAGTTCCTCGATACCCTCGGTATCGCCGCGCACTAAAAGCGTGTTGTTGGCGTCGTAGGAGATAATCTGCTCCACCCCGTCAGGCAGAAAGCCACCGGCTTGTCCGCCTTGCTGTCCGCCTTGCCCGCGTCCTCCTTGTCCACCACCGGCTTGTCCACCGACGCCGCCGATTCCGCCGCGTTGCCCGGCGAAGTCATCGCCGTCGCGTCCTGCAGAAAGCCCTTCGCCAATCGGGGCGGGGGGAACAATGTTCGGATACATCGGATTCGCCACCGGCGCGATTTGCGGTTGCGTGGTTTCAACGGTGCTTCGGCGTGACTTCTGCATCTCCGCTTCCAGAGGGGCGAGAAGCGGGTCTTGTTGCGCCATGGCAGAAAAACCGATGTTCTGCATCATTTTCTGGAACGCACTCGGAATCAGAAACTGCATCGGAATCGCAACCATTTGGTTGGAACGCTTGCGAGCCGGGGCTACCGCCTCGGTCGGAAGAATTGTCGGCTTTGCGACTTCGGCTTCCGCGCCACGCGGGCGGATGTAATAGATGTTGTCTTCGAGGGAAACCACCGCTTCCTCCGACGCCGCCATAGCACGAAGCACTTTTTCAAACGGTTGGTCGGTCATCTTCACGGTGACAACGCCGAACGCTTTACCGGCGACGTTGACGAAAACGACGTTATCCACGCCGGTTTGCTTGGTGAGCAGTTGTACCGCGTCTTCAAGTCGTGCTTCGCGCACGTCGAGCGTGACCGCCGCCACCGGGGTTTGTGCCTGTGCCGCGAGCGGGGCAAGCGTCAGTGCGGTTAAGCCGAACGCCGCCGCCAGAAAAGTTTTAGGGGCGGCTAATTTGCCGCATCGCACTAATAAACGCATTTCGTCCTCCAAAATCATTGTACACACGTTCGATAAATGGCGGACGATTTGATGAAAAACCGTCCGCGCTTTTGACCTGCTACAAGGGTAGCGTAACTTTTAGAATCCGCGCCCGCCGCCGAAGCCGCCGCCGCCAAATCCACCACCACCGCCACCGATGCCGCCGCCAAATCCACCACCACCGCCGCCGATGCCACCGCCCTGACCGCCGCCGAAGCCGCCGCCGCCGAAGCCGCCGCCGCCGCCGATACCACCACCACCGCCGATACCACCGCCTTGTCCCCCTTGACCGCCTTGCGCTTGGTTACGAACACCGACGCGCAAAAGCGTGATGCCGAGCAGTTGCGAAAGGTCTGCCGGGTCAATGTAGGTGAGTTCGATTTGCTCGTAGTTCGAGCGTCGCGGTTGGTCGTCGGGATTGACCGGTTCCGGGGGTTGGTTGCCGGTAGTGGTGTCCGCAAGGGCGCGGGGGCGCACTAGATACACGTTTCCTTCTTTCAGATACGTGAGCGGCGTTGTCGAGGAGCGCAGGATAAGCCGTAGCGCGTTCTCGAACGGAATATCGGTAACTTTCAGGTTGACGTAGCCGACAACGGACGGGTCAATTCCGAAGTCCACTTTCGCTGCGCGGAAAATCTGCTCCAGCGCGGCGCGAATCGGCGCGTCCTGCAGGTCAAGCGTCACGTTCGGCGGGGACGCCTGCGCCCACGCCGGTTTCGGTGCGGCAAGAAGCGTTGTCGCGCCTCCCACTAAAGCCGCGGCGCAAAGCGCACGTAAAAGGATTTTTTTCATAGATTGTTCTCGCTTATTACAAGGGTTCAGTAGGGCGAACGATGCTTTAGCGTTGCCCCGATTATAGTCTAGTCAACACCCAACTGCGGGGTGCTTCGTCCCGGTGCGCCGGGGATTCCCGGCGGGGGGCCGCCCGGTCTGCCCGGCACAACCGGGTTGGCGACGCCGCCGGGAACGCCCGAAAGCGCGACCTTGGTAGATCGTCCGTCCTCGGCGCGAAGCACGAGTTCGGTGGAACTGATGCTTTCCACGGTCAGGTTGGGGATATTGGCGACGCCGCTTGCCACGGACGAACCCGGCTGGACGATATTAATTTCGCCCGTGCCAAGCCCGCCCGTTTCGAGGATTGCGGACACGCCGCCAAACTCAAGGAATCCGGCGACGCGGCGCGGCACATACGGTAACGGTCCCAGCGCGATTTCCGGCGGCAGTTCCACCTGCCTCGGCAACGCGGGCGGTTTCGCGGGGGACGCGAGACGGTAGGGAACCGCCAGCGAGTAGGCGAACTCGCGGGAAATCGGCACAGTCAGGCGCGACAGAAACGGGTCGGGGCGAAGCCCGAACGGCACTCTGCCCTGCACAATCGGCTTTACCTTGCCGCCGTTGTCGGCAGCAGGCTTCGGGGTCGCGGGATAGATGCGTTCGCCGGTTCCGCCGAGGGTTTTCGGTACTCCGTCAAACGATGTTTCGAGCCGAATACGCGAATCGCCGAGGCTGCCGAGGGCTTGCGCGGCTTGTTTTTTCGCCGCGTCGGTCGCCGACAGCGCGGGCTTGGCTTGTGCGACCCGCGCCGGTCGGGGTCGCGGGCGCATCGGCGTCAGCACGGGCGGCGCAACGGGAACTTCCCCGCCCGCGCTTTCGCCA
>JACMIU010000189.1 GCA_014380985.1 Armatimonadota bacterium
ACATCAGTTAATCGAGCGGGCGCAACTGTTCGGCGAAAGTATCGGTGTTGACCCGAAACGCCGGATTCGCGTCTCGCAGCCGTAGGTAAGTACAGGCACAAAAAGCCCCACGTCAAGTACGCGGGGTCTTTTGTGCTATGATTGACTACAATTGTAAACGATAGGCTAAACTGTATGTGTTTTTTGTCGTTGGTTATTCTGTTGTTCGTTTCCCCGACCGCCCTGCTACCGCAAGAAACGTTTGTGCCGGAGGATTCCACCCGCCTCGGCAAACAGGCAAGAGGGTCTCGCAAACTGCCCGTTCCCGTTGGATTTCACTGGCGCGATGTTTCCGCGCACGGGGCATCACCGGACGGAACGTTGGTAGTGTTGGTGACGCCGCGCCGACTTTACCTGCTAACGCGCTCGCGTTCCGGCATTGACGTAGACTTGTTGCAACTGACGGGGCTTCTTTACCCCGTGCGCGATGGTGAGTGGCTTCCAGAAACACCGATAGTTTGGTCGCACGACGGCAAGCGGTTCGCGTTTGTGTCACGTGTGACGATTGCCGATCCTGCCGATCCGCAAAACCTGCGAATACCCATTTTCCGGCGTTATGTTTACCGTGTCGCCGTTGGCACAATCAGCAACGTTCCGATGGCACTGTTTTCGGAGACGAACATGGGCTTCGACACAGAAAAGTACGGCAAGCCCGAAGAGCCGGGGTGGGATTTGCTCGGATGGACGCGAGACGATTCCGGCGTCCTAATAAGACTGCACCGGGACGGCATGGGCGCAGCGAACCCCTCCGTTTGGTGTTACGGATTCGACGGCACAGCAAAGCCAGTGAAAGACGACACACCTTAGCACCGCACGGCAAGTGCACGCGGCAATGTTTCAATCCGAAACGATCCCTGTACGCCGAACGGGTCGCCGTCCACTTGCAGGTACGTCGGCGGGTCGCAGGTGATCTCAACGTCGGACGCGGTGACGTAGTGAACGTCGGGGTCGTTTAGGTGAAGCGCGGCGGCGGCAAGTCCGAACTGCTTGGCGAAGTTGGCGCGTTGAAGCGGGAGCGGCAAATCGCGGGCGGCATCGAAGACAACGACATCCAACAAGCCATCGTCTAAAAGCGCGTTCGGCGAGGCGCGGAAGTCGCCGCCGTATAACACGGTGTTGGTGATAACGGTGAGGAACGCTTGCGAGGTGCGCGTTACCGCAACGCCGTCGGCACAGTTGCCCCCGCGCACGGTGAGCGTCACGGTCGGCGGCACATAGCCCGCGAGCGTGGTGATTCCCGACATGACGTATGCCCCCGCGCCCATGAATCCCTTGACCCCTTGATCCACATTCTCCACGGCGGTCGCATCTACGCCGAGGCTTGCCATAATCAGGAAGTGTTCGCCGTCGGGCTTGTCCGGCACATGAACACACCCCATATCAATGCGGCGCGTCTTGCCGTGCAGGGCGAGTTGCAGCGCGGCGCGGTCGTCGTCCAGCGGAATCGAGAGTTCGCGGGCGAGTACGTTCACCGTGCCTTTGGGCAGGATGCCGAGCGTGGTTTCGGAGTGCGCGAGAATAGATGCAGCAAGGCGCAAGGTTCCGTCCCCCCCGGCGGCAATCAAAAGCGGGACTTTTTGTGCCACGGCGGCGCGAATAGTTTCGGCGGCGTGTTCCTCCGATGTGGTAGCGACGATGCGCGGTTCGGCTCCGGTTTCCGCGAGCAGGTAGGCGCGGGCGTCGGCGATCCACGCGGGTTCAGCGGTGTCGGCTTCGGC
>JACMIU010000190.1 GCA_014380985.1 Armatimonadota bacterium
AACCGTGCGCCTACCGATAAAAGACCGTTCGCGGTCTTCTAAGGTTCCCCGTATGCGAGAACCGTGCCAAACCCGTTTATTTGCCGGGCTACGAACTGAAACGGACGGCGACGAACGGTTTCCCGTCTCTTGTCGCCGCCCGCGTGTCCGAACTGCTAAATCCTACGTACCGTCGTCGGTTGCCCGCGCCGTGACAAACACGACGATTTCCGAGCGTTGCTTGGTTTTCTGCGAGCGGCGGAACAGTTGACCGAGGAACGGAATATCGCCGATAATCGGGATTTTCTGCAGGTTGTTGATGTCCACTTCGCGCAGTAACCCGCCAATCGCAATCGTTTCGCCCGACTTCACGCGCACCGTGGTATCCACGAACCGGGTGGCGATTTGCGGAAGCGAGATACCGTTCGGCAGGTCTCTGAACGACGTGATGGACGATACTTCGGGGTGAACGTAGAGAGTAATATAACCGTCGGGGCTTGCCTTTCCGGTTACACGGAGCGTGATACCGACCGACGCGGTTTCGGTTTGTACCGTTTGCCCCTGCGGTGTTTGCTGAATTGAGACGACATATTTGATTTGGTCGCCGATGAACGCGGTTGCCGGTTGCCCGTCAATTGCCGACAGGTTCGGCGATGCGAGAGTCCGTGCCCGGTTGCGGTTCGCCAGTGCGTCGAGTGTCGCGCCGATGGTGTAGGGCGAGCGGAAAATCGCGCCAAAGTTCGGGTTGCCCGCCGTTTGCGACGACGCTGGAAGACCTACCGTACCTTGCCCGGTTTCGTTGCGTTCGCCGACAATCGCTTGGCGCGAAAAGTCGTAGCGGATGCCGAGTTGTTGCAAATCCTCGCGGTTGACATCCACCACCCTTGCTTCGTAGGCGATTTGCGGGGTGCGAACATCAATGCGCTCTAAAATCTCGCGTGCCTTCGCAATGTCTGCCGGGCTACCGGTTAGAACCAGCGTGTTCGGCGTGTTGGCAACCCCGGAACCTTGCGCGGTATTGGCGGGTCCACCGGTCGCGGTTCCCGGCGCGGTGGCTCCCTGTCCCGCGCCCGCACCAGCTCCCTGCGTGGCTCCCAACCCGGCTCCGAGTCCGCCGCCGACTCCCGTGTTACCGAGCGTTCCACCGGGGCTGAACGAGGCGGATTGTCCGGTTCCGCTCGGCTGGAACAGTTGCGACGCGCCAACCTGAATAATCACCGTGGGGGCGAGTTGTTGCGTCAGGCGAATCAAGTCCTGCGCGTTCGCGGCTTTGATCTTGTACAGTTCGGTGACTTGCGTGTTGATGGTGTCCGACGCGGCGATTTCCAATTGCCGCACAAACTCGCGCACTTCACCGATGCGCTCCGTCGTGTCGTTCAGCACCAGCAGTTTCGACCGCGCCGGGTCGCCGTCGTTGGTCGCGCCGGTCGCCGGAACATTGATGCCGGGAAACTTGTTGCGAAGTGTGCTGTACAAATCGTTCGACGAGACGTAGCGGTAGCGGATATAATCGGTGACAAGAATCACATCGCGCTTCACGGCGGTGAGTCGCGTCACCGATTCGGGCGAACCGACGATATACTTGTTGTCAAGACGCGCATAGGAGAAACCCGACAGCCGGGTAATCGTGTCCAACGCTTCGATCATCGGGATGCGCTTGAGCGAAACGGTCACGGTTCCCTTGACTTCGGTGGAGGTGACGATGTTGACGCCGGACTGAAGCGCGAGGGCTTTAATCACGTCGTTGATGTCGGCGGCAACGACATCGAGCGAAACGCGCTTGTCCTCGCCGGTTCCGGGTACGGGGGTTTGCCCGACAAGGCGCGGCGTGATCGGAGAGCGTTGCGGCAAGAACGCGGGCGCGGCGGGCAGTTTCACCGTGACCGGTTTGATTTCGCCTTCGCGGGCGATTGCCGGTTTGAACACCACGGAAGCGGTTTTCTTCGGTGCGGGTAGCGGAATCGTTTTGCCGCCGGTGGTATCTATCGCCACCTGTGTCGGCGTGACCGTCGCCCGTCGCAGAACGATTTCCCAGTGCCTCTGGTCGGCGGACGGCGTTAGTTCGGCTTGCAGTTCAGCGGTGGCATCGGCGACAAAGCGCACTTGCCCGGCTTGGCTTGCATAGCGCACGGTGGAAATGCCGTTTTTATGAATGGCGACCGATCCTGCGTCGGTGTCGCCGCCGAGTTTGCCGGGGACGCTGACGATGGTCACGGTGTTGCCGCCGTTTTGCGCGGTAGTCACGGCGGGGGTAAACGCTTCCGTGCCTTCAATCACGAGGCGCACGGTGGTTTCTTCGGGTACAACGGCGACACCGGTCACGCTGTTGGTCGGCGTCGGGGTTCGACGCGCCTGTACCGGAGCCACGCGGCGTTTGTTACGGCTTGCCGCATAAGAGCGCGAACGCGAACGGCGTGACCGCGAGGAATAGCGTTTTTTCGCGGTGGGGGTGCGGATGGTTCCGCCGCGTCCGACCGACATAAAGGCTCCGCCCCCGGATACGGCGCGACTGCCGGACACGGGGGTTGCCTGCCCACTGGCGAAGGCGGGAGCGGCATCACCGGAAGCGACGATACCGACAAGGGAAAGGGTTAGCGCAAGCCATAAAACTTTTTTCATTGTGTATTGATTCTTTTTGTCCGATGAACGGATGGAAACAGTGATTATCTGGCACGGGATGTATTGGTAGTTGCGGCGGGGCTGGCGGTCGCTAAGGGAAGCGTCGCCGTGACTGCCGGTACGATGATGGTTTGCTTGGGTTTGTTGACGGCTCCGGTGTCGCCGATAGGGATGGGGGCGGCTCCGGGTATTTCGGTGGTAACGGTGGGGCGTCCGGGATGTTTGACGACCACGCCGTTCGACTCAATCGCAGTCACGGTGAAACCGCCTTCGAGCGAATCGCCGACCACGACGAATTTTTTGTCGCCTTCCGCGCCGTCGCGCTTCAGGATGGCGACATCGCGCCCGCCGAATTCGCCAATCAGCACACCCGCCACGGTGTAGGGCGGCGGGGTCGGCGGTAACACTCGCACTTCGGGCGGCTTGATCGGTATAGGCGCACCCTCGATGTCGCGCAATTCTTTATCCAGTGTCGCGTTGCGGTTTAGTCCGGCAAACCCGTTTTGTAGGTTCCTAATCGCGTTTCCACCAAGGCGGGTCGGCAGAGTGGAGGAGGGAGACGGTGCAGGCTCTATTTTCGGTATTCGCACGGATTGCCCCGCAATTAGTTCGTCCGGCACGGGCGTGAACGGGTCGCGTCCCTGCGCGGCGAAGCGGTTACGTCCGCCGACGACATACGCATCGCCGGAACCGGGTGCGCCCGGCACCGCGCCCGGAGCGGGGGTTTTATCGGGTCCGACGACGACACCGGCAACGGCGGGCGTCGCACCGGGGGCGGGAACGGTCGCCGCACCGGGGGCGGGAGTCGGCGGTTTATCGGGAAACAAGAGTGGCTTTCCAACAACACCGACCGCGATCACGACCAGCCCTATCAGCACGTAGAGTTGAATATCTTTGGGGGAAGGTTTCGCCATGTTCGTTAAATCTCCCGTCGTTTCACCGGAACGGGTTCGGTTATTTGCGGCATTTGCATCGTGGGCGCGGCTTCCGGTGCCGGTTCGGCGGACTCTTCGGGCTTGAACAGGTAGCCGGTCATATTGATTGTCACCGACAGAAGCGGCGACTGTCCGGAATCCGTGCCTTCGGGTTTGATGTCGAGGGTATCCACCGACAAGATTTTCGGAAACTCGGTTAGGCGATACAGAAAGCGAGTCAAATCGTTGTAACGACCTTTGACAACCAGCGTGATAATCTCTTTGTCATACGGTTGCGACACGAACGTTTTGCGGGCTTCTTTGTCAACGGGCGGCTCCGGCGCGGGTTCAAAGGTTTGCGATTGCGACACAATACGCAAACTGTTCGTTTTGGCGAGGTTTTCCAATTGCTTCATCAGGGTCGGCACGTAGTCGCCTTCGCTGACGGACGTTTCGAGTCGCCCGATGCGGTTTCGCACCAAACTGTATTCGGCTTCTTTCGCGCCTAACTGTTTGGCGACAAACGTACTGTCGTTGACCTGTTGCGTCTTTTTAGAGATCACGCCGTCGCGCTCCTGCTTTTGCGTCAATTGCCACGAGGCGAATCCGGCGGTTCCTATCAGGGTAACGAGGATTAACGAGCCTAAAACAATCACGGTTTGCTTGCTCGGTCGGAGCGAAAATCCACCACCGGTAGTGTTTGCCGCCGGGGTTGCCGGGTCGGGAGCGGTTGGTTTCATGGACATGGTTTAGTTTCCTTCCGGCTTTGATGCGCTGGCGGCAACGCCGGTCGTGGGTCTTGCGTTACCTGCCGTCGGTGCGGCGGACTCGGCGAGCGAGACCGGTTTCAGGTACAGGTTCATCTCGAACACCACTTTTTGTACCGGATCTTCCGGCGCGGAACCGTTCGTGGTTTGCTTAATCACGATGTCGGAGAAAAGCGATGTGCCGTTTTTGTTCAAATCCTGTGAAAGTGTCGCCGCAATATTCTGCGAAGGCGCGACACCCTTCAGGTTCACGGTGGCGGTTTCGCCTTCTTGACCGGTGGTAATCCCGGTGTAATAAACCGTGCTCGGCGTCGCCTGTGCGAGAATGCCGAGCAGTTCGTGCCACTGCAACGTCGAGATACGGGCGTTATCGAGCGTTTTCACGCGGGGCGTCAGCGAGGCGATGTCGGCATCACGCTGTTTGATTTTTTCGAGTTGCGGTTCGAGTTTGACCAGTTCGGCGTCAAGGCGTTTGATTTCCGCGCCCTGCGTCGCCGCCGAGATTCCCGACCAAGCCACCACCCCGAACAAGATAGCACCCGACGCGATCAACCCCATGAAAAGTTGCCGTGAAAGTGTGGTTACGTTACGTTTTTCCTCGCGTCGTGCGGCGACTAAGTTAATGTTTGGCATTTTTCTTTCTTTCCGTTATCTTCTGACCGGATGAATCCCCGGTTATCGCCAATTTTCTTTCCTATGGTGTGCCGGTATTAGTACCGGATTATACCTTCGCACTCCCTTTGCAAAAATCGTGCCATTTACTTGATGGCGTTTTGCGGAACCATGAAGTCCTTCGCGGCAAGTCCGAGCGCGCAACCGAGGCGCGGCGACTGTGAGCGTAGCCACTGCATCGCTTCCGGCGCGGCTTCAATCGCCGGGTTCTCGAACGGATCGCCGACCCTTGCCTCTAAGCCGAGACGCGCCGTGACATACGGGGCAAGCCCCATCATCTGCGCCGAGCCACCGGCGAGAATCACCTCCACCACGTTTTGCGCGGGCGTTCCTTCGGGCAGGTTCGACTGGTAGAAAACAACCGAGCGGCGCACTTCGCGGAGCAGTTCGTCCATCACGCTTTGCAGGGCGCGGGGAGCCTCGTAGTCGCCGGGGTTGTCCGAGCCGTGAATCAGCACGTTCAAATCGAGCTCGGTTTTGCGCTGTTCGGCTTCGGGAGTATCGAGGCGCAACTGGTTTTTGAGCGCGTCGGTGAACGTGTCTCCGGCGATCGAAACGGCGCGGGTAAGTTGAAACTTCGTGCCGAGTAGGATGGTGACTTCGGTATGCCCCGCGCCGACATCCACGATGGCGCGTAACTGACCGTCGTTGTAGCGGGCATACTGCGTGTCAATCAGCGAACGGATCAGCGCGAACGATTCGATGTCGGTGCTGACCACATCGAGACCGGCGCGTTCCACGACGTTGACCCGCGAGTCCACCATTTCCTTCGGCGCGGCGACCAGCATCACGTCCAGCAGGTTCGGATCGTCCGCCGCCGCGCCCAACACTTCGTAGGCGATTGCCGAATCGTCCACGTTTGACGAGATAAAGCGACCGGCTTCATAGGGGATGGAACGTTTCAAAGCGGCGTCGGGCATCTTGGGCAGTTGAATCTGCCGCACAAACACCGTCGGTCCCGACACGGCGATGACCGCCGCGTTCGCAGTGATGTTCGCGGCTTTAATCATTTGCCGAATTGCCCCGGCAACCGCGTCGCGGTCATGCACCACGCCGTCACGAATTGCTCCGGGTGGCGTTTTCTGCTGTGCGGCGCGAACCACGCGGAAACCGTCACGGGTCGGCTCGACCTGAATCGCCTTTAGCGAGGAGGAACCGACATCAATTCCGACGAGAACTTCTTTACCAAATAATGAGGCGATTGCAGACACTTTCATCTACCCTTCTTGTGTTCCAAAGCGGACGCCCTACCGATAATCAGGGGCGCAAATCGTCACGCTCTACCAAAATCTTGCGTCGCCGAAAGCGGATGGGGATATACTACAACGGCAATCACCGTGTTTTTACCCGCCTCGCTCAGCGCGTTCTTTCCCGATTATCGGTAAGCGTTCGCGCAAACTAAAGGCGTGAGCGAACAAAACGCGCCGTAATGTGCTATGTTCCTTTTCCGTTCCCTGCGGGAAACCCCGCGTTTTGCCGATATTTTAAGGACTTAGTAGGGGATATATTCGCGTTTACGGCAGGGCATTCCTGCTATAATTACCTGCTTTTCCCCTAAGAAGATTTTTATTTACCATGCGCCAGCGACCCACCAAAACCAAATTGTTATTTGATAACCCCGATGCCGAAGTGCTTGCCACCGACGATGGCGAGCAAATTGACAACACCGAAACCGGCGGACTGACCGGCAAAACGTTCGTTCTCGGTGGCGGGAGCGCGAAAAAGCGCAAAACGCTGGGGCTGACCAAACTCACGTCGGGCGCGGCAACCGCCGCCGAGGTGCTGGCAAAGGCAAGCGCGGCGGAGGACGAACTGTTGCCGCTCCTGCCGCTTCCCGGCGAAGCACCGGCAAGCGCGGAAGGCGACGCCCCTCAAGATGAGGAAGCCGACGATTTGCTCGCGTTAGTCGCCGGGGACGCCGCCGAGGAGGGTGGGGAGACCGTCGAGGCGTCGGAAAAAAAGACCCGCGCTCCGCGAAAACCGAAAGCCGACCCGCAAGAGTTCGCGCTTCCCGCCGATAATGCGTACCGGTTTCCCTTCAGCAAAACCGCTATCGAAATCCTGCCGGATATGCCGGGAACGTTCGCGCTGCGTGTCTCGTTCGCCCGTGGCAAAACGCTTGTGCCTCTCTTTCAGACCACGCCGCTTCGCGCCGCCGCCGAGATTCGCTGTCGCGGGCAACATTTCCCGGTCGCCCTCCTGCAACACGCCCGCCGAAAGCGCGATGGCGTTGTGCTGGGGGCGAAGCGCAAAACCGCGAAATCGTGGCGGGCGGCGGTGCGTTGTGGCGTGGCTATCACCGGGCGTGAAGATCGCTTTACTTGGCTGTGGCGTGTCACGGCGACTGCGCCCGCGCTTGCCGTGCCAGTGGTCGCCGAGAACAAAGATCGCGCTCCCGAAGCCGTTTGCTTGCAACTGCCGTTCGCGCCGGGCGCAGTGAAAATCCTGACCTTGCCGGGGGCGGAAGGACGCGGTTTGGTGGCGCGAATCGGCGATGTGGCGGTTTCCGTGGTGGCGCAAGCGCACGGCGGCACGGTTCCGCTCCTTTCTGCCGACGCGCTCGGTGTGTATCTGTCGCTCGAAAACGCCGATCTCGGCGGCACGGGAACGGTTTTAGCATGGCAGACGTGGTTTGCTCCGGCGAAAACCGACGCCGAAGCCGTGTCCGCGCTGGCGAAACATTTAGCCGAAATCGCCGACGCGACGCAAGCCCCGCCCGCCGATACGCGGGCGTTTCTGCGCCGGATTATCGAGAACGCCGAGCGCGAACTGATGCGAAATGATTTGCTGGAAAAACGCGGCGTGGACAAAAACGTCTTTCGCATCGCCCCGCACCGCGCCGATATGCTGGTCGTCGGCTCGGAAACCAACGCCGCTATTACCACCCATGCCCTCGTGAACCGCTTCCGGCTCGGCGGCGAAGAACTGGTGGAACGCCGTGCCCGGCTTTTAGCGAACGGCGTGTGCGAGTTTCAAAACACGGTGGAAGATTCGCCGCATTGGGGCGCGATTTGGGATGCGCTGGTGCGAAAAACCGAATGGGGCGACGAAAACGGCAAGCGCACGATTTCGTTCACCACCACGGCGCGAACCGCTCGCGGCTTGCAACTGTTGCACAACCATTTTCAAACCGAAATGTACGAGCGCACCGCGCTTGCCGCCGCGCAGTGGATTCTGCTCCGCTTAGACCGCGACGGCTTGCCGCAGGGCGAACGGTTCGGCTGGGACGGCAAGGCAATCGCGGAAGCGTCGCCGTGGCTTGCCGGGGAAGCGTTGCTTCCACTTCTCGCCACGTTCCGCGCCAACCAGAACGATGTGTTTTTCAAAACCGCGCTTCGCATCGTCGCCACGCTTTCGGAGCGGTTCGCGGACTTTTCGCTGTCTTTCGACACGGCAAGCACCGCGGACCTTGCCGCACTCACGGAAGGCGTTTTGCTGGTGTCGCAGGAGTACGAACGCCCGCATTTAATCGCGTTCGCCCGTGAAATCGGGCAGGCGATTCGCTCGCGTAGGTTGCAAAGCGGCGCGGTTTCCGACCCAACCGGCGCGGGTGAAGTCGTGCAGGACGACTTGCCGCTTCTCGCGCCGACTTTAGCCGGGGGACGCGCCGCGCTTGCTCTGTCGCGGGTGGATGATCCTCTTCTTTGGACAACGTTCGCGCTTCGCGCCGTCCGCGCCGTGGACGCGATGCTGAAAGGCTACGGCGGGTTTGTGAATATCGCCGACCGGGGTTCGCTGATGTCGCTGGCAACCGGCGTACTCTTAGCAGTTGCGGCACGGGCAACCGGGGGCGTCGCCGACTGGGATGCCGTAACGCTGAAACGCGACTGGCAAACGTTCTCGCCCGACCCCGCCGCCGCCGCGTATGTGAAAATCTCCGCGCCGGACGGGGGCGATACGCCGGATTACCTTTTGCTCGTTTGTCCGGCGACGCATCAGGTGCTTATCGCGGTTCTCGCACCGCCGGGAACCGGCACGGTGGAAATCACGAAGAACGGCAAACGCCCCGTAGTCCGAAACCTGCTCTCCGGCGAACTGTCCGCGACCGCCACACTGGTTGACTTGGAACCGACCGGAACCGAAGGGCGGATCGGCGTGTTTATCGCCGACACGTAAAGCGCAGGGTGACGTTGCCCGTATTGTCGCGCTGTGCGGTAAAATAGGAAGCACGAAAGGATTTTCGCTATGTCAACCGAAGCCATTATCGCCACCCTTGAAGAGCAAGACCCGGACAAGGTTTTACCCAACGGCATGACCGTGCGCCATTGGAAAGAAGTTTTGACTCGTATCGTCGAAAAAAATAAAAACCCAGAGTACCGCGCTTTTTTAGACCGCGCCTTTGAGGGTGCGGCACAGATTCGCCGTGAGCGCAACGCCGAGGAGTTGCGATGGTTGGAAGAAGCGGAGGGCAAATAGCCGTTGTTTCTTTTCGATAACAATATGTACAAACTTCTTATTGCAGGGGATGAGCGCGTCGTTACTCGCGTAATCGCTTGCACCGAACCGGTGTACGTCAGCACCATAGCCGTGGAAGAGTTTGTCGCCTTTTATATGAACGTCATCAACAAAGCCCGCGCCCCGCGCACGGAACTTTCCTTACCACGGGCACACGCCGATTTCGCCGAAGCCATCGAGAGTATCGGTTCATTATCGCCCTTCGCCTACAGCAACGCGGCGCACAAAGTTTACCAAACGTTCTCCGCGAAAACCTTGCGTGTCGGGGCGCAGGACTGCCGCATCGCGGCGCAAGCCATCGCGCACGGCATGACGGTCATCACGCGCAACCTCCGCGATTTTGACGCTATCGGCGCACCGTGCGCCGATTGGAGCGAGTGAACCCATCAGGTTTTCAAGTCGTCGTCGCCGGTTGCGCCCTCATCTTTGCCGTTTTCGCCAACGCTGTAGACCGTGCCGGTGCGAGCGTTGTAGCGGAGCGGTTCCGCGCCAGACGGGGAAAGCAGGTCGGTCGGCACGGTTTGGAGGTACGGGTTCGCGCCGGTGGTCAGTTCGGCGAGTGTCGCGGGCGCGCCGCCTTTGTGTTCCCCC
>JACMIU010000191.1 GCA_014380985.1 Armatimonadota bacterium
AACGGGATATGTGACCAACATCGGTGACGGGTTTCGCAGCTGTTACCTTCTGGGAAATCGCCTTATCCAACAATGGAATGTGTGCTTTATTTTCGCACGATCCTTTGTTCGGGGCCCGTTGTCCCCCGCACAATGAGTTCTGGTGCGAAAAGGTGGGTCGTCGGTAGTGTCGCCGCTTCCTCTTCGCTGTGCCCTCCTCGCCCCAGAATCCGTTTGATTAAGAGTTCTGCGACTTTCTCGCCGATTGTGACTAACGGTTGACGAACCGTTGTCAGCGGCGGCGAAAGAGTCGTCGTAAACAGCCGATCATCGAACCCAATTACTGAGAGTTGCTCCGGCACTTTCACGCCCAACTCGGATGCCTCACGCAACACTCCTGCCGCCATTGCGTCGTTTGCCGCGAAAATCGCCGTCGGCGAATCGGGCAATGCCAGAAGGCGGCGTGTATCCTCGGCTGCATACTTGCCCGAATATGCCCCATCAAGCGACTTCGCACCCACTCTTTGTATTACCAGTTCCTCCGCAAAAGGAATAGCGTTGTTTTCCAACGCCTCTCGGTAGCCTGCGTAACGTTGCTGTGCGCTTACCAGCGTTGTCGTCCCCATTAGATGAGCGATACGCCGGTGTCCAAGACGAAGAAGATATTCAGTTGCCATCCGGGCTCCGAGTATGTTGTCCGTATCTACCGAGTCCCAACCCGTGTCTGTGGAATCATTAAGCCGCCCCGGATAGGAGACAGCACTTACATACACTCCCTGTGAAACCAGTCCCTCTATTACCCCCGACCCCGCCGAGGGAGCGATAACCACAATGCCATCCGTTCCTTGATCGCGGTAAACGGTTATATCGTTATGAGATATGAACCACGGCTTGACGAACAGCGTTATATTAAAATCGTAGTTGGCGCAGGTTCCCATGATTCCTTGAAGAATCGTTGCCCCATACTCATCCTGTATATCGGCTGGGACAAACTGCACATCGCCAAATAGCACCCCGATAATATTGGTGCGCCCGCGCACAAGACTTTGTGCTGAGGCATTCGGTCGGTACTGTAATCGTCCGGCGGCATCCAGAATCCGCAGTCGCGTTGCATCCGAAACACGCGTAGATTCTTTCGCGCCGTTCAACACTACGGAGACCGCGTTCTTGCTGACGCCCGCTTCACGGGCTACATCAGCGAGGGTCGCTGTCCAGCGGGTCGTTTTTGAAGCTCGATTCATCAACATATCAACTAACTCTTAACCTGCTCTGGTTTGAATGACCGTTCATTGCCATAATATCCTCGTGTATTTCAGTTTTGAATGATCGCTCATTCTTTACGTTATGATGGTACATCCGGGCGGCGCGTTTGTCAAGTATACCCTAGAATCACTACATTGAATGACCGATCATTCTTCACACACTGATGATACAGCGGGATATGCCACCTGTCAAGAGAGTAGATAGGCTTTAGATCACGAACAAAGGCTGAGCCGGGGTATCATAAGTCCATTATGCTGACGATTTTAGGCTTGGGCTACGGCGATGCGGACGCCCTGCCCGCCCGCAATGCCGCCGCCCTCTGCTCCGGTGTCCCCGTTCTGCTTCGCACCGCCCGCCACCCAACCGTGGAAACCGGCTCCCTGCGCGTTCTGCTGGACGCCCTGCCGCCGGGAACCGTGTCCGCACTGGACGAAGAGTACGAGTGCGGCGCGTCGTTTGATGAAACGTATGCCGCGATCACGGCGCGGGTGATAAGCGCGGCGGAAATGGGCGATGTTGTCTACGCGGTTCCGGGGCATCCGCTGTGGGGCGAAACCACGGTCGCCCTTGTGTTGGAGGAAGCGAAACGGCGCGGCATTCCGACCTGCGTGTTGTCCGCGCCCTCGTTCGTGGACGCCTGCCTTGAAGCCTTGCGAATGCCCATACCGACCAATCTGCACGTGTTGGACGCGCATACTCTGGACGCTTCCGCCGCGACCGCACCGCCCGAACTGCGTGCATCCGCGCCGATTCTGCTCTATCAGGTGCATTCCCGCGCCGTGGCGAGCGAAACCAAACTCGCCCTGATGAACGCCGGGTTTCCCGACGATTTCGTTGTCACGGTGCTTCACGCGGCGGGAATTGCCGGGCAGGAAGATATTCGCACTGTGCCGCTGTTCGCCCTTGACCGCGCCGACACGGGAAGCCACTCGCACCTGACCAGCGTTTTCATCCCCGCTCTGCCGTCCGAAACTCGCCCACCGTCGTATTATGATTTGGTCAAAGTTATGGCGCGGCTCCGCGACAAAACCACCGGTTGCCCGTGGGACATCAAGCAAAGTCACATTAGCCTAAAAAAATACGTTATCGAAGAAGCGTATGAAGTCGTGGAAGCGATTGACGCCCTCGAAAGCGGCGACGGAACGCCGGAGGCACTCGCGGACGAACTCGGCGACTTGCTACTACAAGTCGTTTTCCACGCGCAGGTGGCGAAAGAGGCGGGCGACTTTGACGAGGCGGATGTTTGCCGCGCCATTGTCGAGAAACTGATCCGGCGACACCCGCATATTTTCGGGGATGTGGTAGCGAATGACGCCGAAACGGTTTTGACGAACTGGAACGCGATTAAGCAAGCGGAGCGTGGGAACGCGCCTAAGCCGGTGTCGGTGCTGGACGGCGTGAATAAGTCGCTTCCCGCGCTGTCGCTCGCCTTAGAGACGAGTCGCCGCGCCGTCAAGGTCGGCTTCGAGTGGGAGAACTTGGATGCGGTGTTGGCGAAATTGGACGAGGAAATTGCCGAACTGCGCGAGGAGATTGCCGCCCCCGTTCAAAGCGTGGCGCGAATCGAAAGCGAACTCGGCGATGTGTTTTTTACGCTGGTGAATGTGGCGAGGCATTTGGGGGTCGAACCGGAGGACGCCCTGCGAAAACAACTAACGCGCTTCGGCGCACGGTTCCGCTTCATCGAGACGAAGTACGCGGGGCAAGACTTAACCGCGCTGTCGCCGGGCGATTGGCGCGAGGGGTGGCAGAAGGCAAAGGAAAACGAATCATGAAAACATTACTTTTAGCGAGCGCGGCATTACTAACGCTCACCGGTGCGGCGAACGCGCAAACGGTTATCAACAATAACAACGTCATTATCAACAATGGTAACAATGGCAACGGTGACGGTTTCAACCGGCGCGGCGATTTTGAAACGGGGCAGGCGGCGAACTGGCGCAACGATATGCTCAGTGTCGAGGCGTGGCTCTACACTGACCGCACGAATTATCGCCCCGGAACCGGGGTACAACTCCGCATCACCTTGACCAACTATTCCGGTAAGCAATCTACCTACGCACTGCCGCGCAAGGGCGAGTATGCGATTACGATTACCGACACGCGCACGAACCGCGTGGTTTGGAGCCGTGACCGCTCGCAGAACCGGGGGACGATTCTGCGCCTCGACAACGGCGCAACCGTGCAGTACGCCGAAATATGGGATCAGCGCGACGCGGCGGGCAAAATCGTGCCGCTCGGCGCGTACCGCGTTGACGTTCGCGCCCTCGAACATCTGCCGCTTTCGGCGACCATCTTCCTCACCGACAAGAACGTCACGCGCCCCGAAGCGGGTAGCGGTGACGCTGGCAATGGGGGGGGCGGCGGCAACGGCAACAATCCGCGCCCCCGCCCCGGCGGCGTCGGTATCGGTGTTGGCGGCGGCAACGGGTATAACCCCGGCGCGGCGGCGTCGCCGGTGGTTGGCTCTCTGACGCTTTCCTCCACCACGGTCAAGCCCGGCGACGTCCTGCGCTATTCCTACGTGGTCACGAACCCCAACCGCCAGCCCGTGACGCTCCAGTTCGGCTCGGCGCAAACGTTCGACGTTTGGGCGACGCCAGTTTCGCGGCAACCGAGTGCTACCCGCGTTCCCGTGTGGCGGCTCGGCGACGGCGTGATGTGGACGCAGGCGGTACAACAGGTGACGCTTCAAGCGGGCGAACAAAAAACGTTCACCGGCTCGTGGCGCATCGGTAGCAACATTACGTCGGGGCAGACGCTCGACGTATCGGCGTTCCTCACCACGGCGGGCGCGAAGCCCGGCACGGTTGGCGGCGCATCGGTGCGCGTTTCGGTGCAGTAAACATTATTTCGCTTCGTCTTGCGGCAAG
>JACMIU010000192.1 GCA_014380985.1 Armatimonadota bacterium
ACGATTCCCGGCGCACCGCCGCCGAAAATCGCGCCCCCATAACTTCCCAGCGATTCGATTACGGTCGTTTCGGCGGGTCTACCTTTTTGTAGCCGTTCGGGAGCGAGAAATACGAATCGGGCAGGGCGTCCTCGCTGATGCGCGTGGTCTGCGTTTGCGTCACCAAAGGCGGCGGCGACGTGGTTTCGCCCGACTGTGCGAGCGCGGCGGCACTGTAGATCGTGCGGGCGGTCTGTGTGCCGTCGAGCGAAATACCCTTGATACTGCCCATCTTATCCACCACCGGCTTCAATCCTTCGGCACTACCGGGTGGCAGTGCCTTCAAGATAGCCGTGGAACGCTGACGCTTCGCCAAGTCCGCCCCCGGAATATCGGTTGTCCAAAGATCGCCGGTGATTATCTGCGATGGCAAAAACGACGCCAGGGCGGCGGGCGCGTTCGCGTCCTTGGGCGAAAGTGTCAGGTTGATCGAATACTTGTAGTGCCGCGCCGGTTTGCCCGCAATAACCTTCTCCTCGCCGGTTTCGGTGACGGTCGCTTCGCCGGAAAACTTGACCATATCCATCATCTTGTTTTCCACCGCCGCCGCCTGACCGACTTGCTCAAAATACGTTTTGGTTTTGGGATTCAGATATAGCGTGGTGTCGGTCGCCCCGTCGTAAAGCATGATCGAATCCGCGGTTTCGACGCGCTGTTTGTCGCCCTTATAGTAGGTGAACACCTTGCTGACCTGCGGCTTCGCGGCTTTTCCGGCGGGCAGTTCCGCCGCGTTCTCACCGGTCACGGTCACGGTTTGTTCGATTTTCAAATCGGCACGGGCGATACCGGCGAAAGCGGCAACGGCAACAAGAGCGGCGGCGGTTCGCGCCGCGTGTAAGTTCAACATAGTTGTTCGATTCCTTCCCCCAAAACTACGGCACACGCGTGGGGTCGGTTCCCGCGCTGGAGATTGAACCGCCAAGACGCCAAGAAAAGGAGGGAGGAAAGAAATCTTAAAAATCTTCTCCGGTCTTGGCGTCCTTGGCGTCTTGGCGGTTCGTTCTTAAAGCGTGTGTCCCATGCGGTCGCGCTTGGTTTCCAAGTAGCGCGAGTTGTGCGCGTTCGGTTCGGACGCCAGCGGCACGGTTTCCACAATCTCCAAGTCGAATCCTTCGATGCCCGCTTTTTTTGCCGGGTTGTTCGTGAGGAGGCGCAGTTTGGTTAGCCCCAAGTCGGTGAGAATCTGCGCCCCGATACCGTAGTCGCGCAGGTCGGCTTTGAAACCGAGTTGCTCGTTGGCGTCCACGGTGTCAATCCCGGCGTCTTGGAGTTCGTAAGCCCGCATTTTGTTGACCAGTCCGATGCCGCGCCCCTCCTGCTCGATGTATAAAAGAACGCCGGTTCCGGCGTCGGCGATGGCTTGAAGCGACTGATGCAACTGGTCGCCGCAGTCGCACCGGAGCGAATCGAGCAGGTCGCCGGTCACGCAGGACGAATGGATGCGCGTCAGCACCGGTTCGCCCGTGGTCACGTTTCCCATCGTGAACGCGACGTAATCGGATTTGTCCACGTCCGAACGGTACGCGTGCGCGACAAAATCGCCGTAGCGCGTCGGCATTCGGGCGGTGGCGACCTTGTGCGCCAACTTCTCGGTGCGGCGGCGGTAGCGTATCAGATCGGTAATCGTGACTAACTTCAGGTCGAAATGCACGGCGAGTTCGGCAAGGGCGGGAACGCGCATCATTTCGCCGTCGTCATCCATAATCTCGCAAATCACGCCAACCGGGGTAAGTCCCGCGAGGCGAAGCAGGTCAACCGTGGCTTCGGTGTGACCGGGGCGTTTCAGCACTCCCCCCGCACGTGCCATGAGCGGGTTGACATGACCGGGGCGGTTGAAGTCGCCGGGTTTCGCGTCCGCGTCGGCTAACTTGCGGATGGTGGCGGCGCGGTCGGCGGCGGACGATCCGGTCGTCGTGCCTTCGCGGGCGTCCACGGTTACGGTGAACGCGGTGCGCAGAACCTCGGAGTTGTCCTGCACCATCAGGTCAAGGTGCAAATCGTGGAGACGTTCCGCCAGCATCGGCACGGTGATAATCCCCGACGCGAAGCGCGTCATGCGGGTAATATCGCCCGCCCCGACGAACTGCGCGGCAATCACAAAGTCGCCCTCGTTTTCGCGGTCTTCGTCGTCAACAAGGATAATCATTTTCCCGGCGCGAAGGTCGGCGACGGCTTCTTCAATCGGAGCGAACGTGGCGGTATTCATAAAACGGGAACGCTTTCTACGTCGGGTCAGGCGATGCCTACCCCTTGCTTATGATACACCATTCCCCGGCGATTCTATCCCGGTCTAAACCGCCTCTTGCGCTCACAATCTTTTCCGACGCGGCAGGAAGCCGGCTTTACGAAGCCGACCCGCCCGCGCAAGGCGATTTGAACTCGCATCAGATTACCGCACTCGCGCCGGGACAGGTAGTCCTCTGCGCGGTGACGGTTGCGGAAGTCTTCGTGTCCGGCTTGTTTACGACGAACGATCTGCCGAAACTGTTGGGCGCACTCGACCATGTTATCGCGGCGTATGCGGACAACATTCCGGTATAACAGTTCATGAGCAGTACCATTGCGTTCGATACGTTTGTGCTTGCCGCCGTCGCCGAGGAATTAAGTCGTGCGCTGGTCGGGGCGCGGGTGCAGAAGGTGCGCCAAGTGGACGCTACGACATTCACGCTGTCGCTGTACGGCGAGCGGGGCGGGGCGAGCACACTTCTCGTGTGCGCCGACCCACGAGATTTTCGCGTTCATTTGACGCAGGTTCGGCGCGAACCGCTCCCCACCGCGACGCAGTTTTTGCAGGCGGCGCGTAAGTGGCTCGACGGCGCGACGTTTGTTGAAGCCGTTCTACCGACGTGGGACAGGTTGATTCGCTTGACGTTCCGAACGCCGGAAAACGAAACGGTGTACGTTTTCGCCGAACTGATGGGGCGCAACGCGAACGTGATTCTCGCCACGGGGGTGGGCGACGCGCCGATGATTCGCGCCGTGCTTCGCCGCGCTTCGGGGGGCGAACGCGAACTGCGCCCGAACGCTACGTATCTTTCTCCGCCGGGAACGGGCGACAAGCCCGACCCGCGCACCGTGATGGATGCGGACGTTCCCGCCGCGCCGGACGAAGCGGCGAAGTTTTTGGCGGCAACCTTCTCCGGCGTGTCGCGCTTCGCGGCGACGGAAACGGTGGCGAAAGCGGCGCACGACGGGGAGGGTTACGCCGCCGCGCTGGTTTCGATGTGCGCGGACGCCGACGCGGGGCGGTTCGACCCGCACCAAATCGGAGACGCGGACGGCAAAACAATCGGTGTTTGGGCGTTCGTGCCGCGTAGTGTCCCGGCGGGGTTGCGGTTTCGGCGTGAGAGCATTTCGGTCGCGCTGGACACGTTCTACGCGGCGATGAGTGAGCGCGTTTCGGGCGCGGACGAACGCGCCGCCTTGGCGAAAGCCCTGCAAAAGGAGACCGCATTTCGGGAGAAAGAATTAGCGTCGCAACGCCAGACGCTGGCGCAAGCCGAACGCGCCGACGAGTTTGAGCGGTGGGGCAACCTGCTTTTAGCGTCGCCGTTACTCGTTCCTGACGGCGGCGCGGCTTCGGTGACGCTCCCCGATTTGTACGCCGACACCGAGGGCGCGACTGTGACAATCGCGCTGGACGCGAACCGCAGTGGGCGCGAAAACGCCGACGCGCTTTTCGCCCGCGCCCGCAAAAGCCGCGATGCCGCCGAATACGCCGACGGTCGCGCTGCCGACCTCGCGGACGAACTGGAGCAAATCGCCGCCATCATGGTGCGCCTCGATGCCGCGCAAACCGACGCCGACCTTGAAGCCGTGCGCGAGGGGCTGGAGGAAATCGTTGGCGCGGCACGGGTCGGCGGCGGCGACAAGCCGGACAAGAAAATCGTCCGCAAGCCGTTCGACGGCCATAAAGTCCGCACCTATGATATTGACGGATTCACGTTCTACGTCGGCGAAACGGCGGACGCGAACGATCATTTGCTAACGCGGGTGGCGTCGCCGAGCGATATTTGGATGCACGTTCGCGCCGCGACGGGGGCGCACGGCGTTCTGCGAACGAACAAGGAGCCGACCCGCGTTCCCGATTCCGTGATACGAAAAGCCGCCGCCGTGGTCGCCGCGAAATCCCAAAGCGTGAAGCACAGTAGCGTGGTCGCCGTGGACATCACCGAACGGCGATACGTGCGAAAGCCTCGCGGCGCGAAAGCGGGTCTCGCGCAGTATTCGCAAGCACGAACGATTGATGTCACGCCGAAACTGCTGTGAGGTTTAGTGCGACGTTGTTTTCTTGTCGCTCTGGTACGGGGTTTGCCACTCGAACACGACATCGGAAACACCGGGTCGCGTTTTGAGGGCTTTGTAAAGGAGGTTAACTTCCGCGTCGAAATCGTGTTCGCGCCCCGGTAGCGGGCGCACCTTGCCGTACAGGTGAACCAGACCGCGAATCACCGCGACCTGCGTTTCGTTGGTGTCTAAGGCGTGACGTACCAACTCTTTTTTGACTAACCGAACCGTGTCTTTATCTGCCGATTGCATCGCTTTTGCTCCTGATTGCGCCGCATCGTTAAGGCGCGAAAAAAAGAATTACCGAATTGCCGAACCGAGAAAAACCGTCATTATGAAGTTATATTGAATAGTCGGTAACACGGTGACGAAAGTTCATTCGCCACCGTGGTATCACGATTCATTTTATGCCAGAACCGCGCCGGGCGTACCGTTTTGCACCACGAACGCCGCATCCGTGGTAACGGTTGCCGTGGTGGAAACCACTTGCCCCGCCGTTGGCGTCGAGGTCACGGATTTGAAGTCGGTGCGGAACGTGTCTTGCGTCACGGTGCAGAGCGAGTAACCGCGCTTTCGTGCCTGCAGGTACTTCGTCCACGGCGAGAAGAACGCCGCCGCGCCTTCCGCCGGAGCCCAGAAGCCGCTCGGAAAGTCCGCCGTGATGGACGAACAGACAAACTCGGTGGCAACGGTCGCGGAGTTCGGATTCAGGAAGTCGGCTTTCAGGTCATGCACCCACGCGGAGTGAATGTCGCCGGTCAGCACCACCACGTTCTTCGCCGGGTTTGCGGCGAATGTATTGAGCAAGCGTTGCCGCGCCGCGCCGTAACCGTCCCATTGGTCAACGTTCCACAGGTTGGGACCGCCTGCCGAAACAGGAATCGCTGCGCCATAGTTGAACCGAGCCATCATCACCTGTTGCCCCAACACATTCCATCGCGTGTTGGAGGCGGCA